>DATNKQ010000039.1:0-13764 GCA_035603315.1 Thermoanaerobaculia bacterium | reverse complement strand
GCGGCGTCAGCCGGGCCCCGAAAGTCTCGAGCGAGCCGGCGCGATAGGACTGGGTCCGCACCATGGGAGTGTCGACGTAGAGTGGCATCAGGTCGGTGACGACGATGCCCTCGCCCTCGAGCTCGAGCGACAGCGCCTCGGTGAGGCCGCGGATGAAGAACTTCGAGGCGGAGTAGGTGGCGAGGTCGGGCACGCCGTAGATCCCCGACGCCGAGCCCATGGTGAGGATGTGGGCTCCAGGAGTGGCCTTGAGCAGGCCGAGGGCAGCATGGATGCCGTGGAGGACGCCCAGGACATTGATCTCGACCGTGCGTACGTGCTCTTCGATCGCGACCTGCTCGAAGGGGCCCATCCGCATGATCCCCGCGCAGTTGAAGAGGGCGTCCATGCGGCCGCCGCTGAAGCGGCCGAAGGCGGCGACGCTCTCCCGGTACTTGCCGACGTCGCGGACGTCGAGGACGCCGGTCAGCCGGCGCGCTTCGGCGATCCCGGCCGCCGCCTCGGCCAGGCCTTCGGCGTTGACGTCGAAGAGGCCGACCTTCCAGCCGCGGGCGGCGAACAGCAGGGCCGTCTCGCGGCCGATCCCGGAGGCGGCGCCGGTGATGAAGATCGCCCGCTCCGATGGCACGGCCTGGGCTGACTCGGCTGACTCGGAAGATTCCATGACCTCACTCCTTACGGTTTGAGCTCCAGGGCGGGGAGCTCCGGCAGGAGGCGGAGGGCCGCCTCTCCCACCTGCTTGCGGAAGGCGGCGACGTCCTCGGCGTAGAAGCGGTTCAAGGCGGCGAGCGCGCTCCCCGTCGCCTCCTCCGCGATCCCCAGGTACTCCAACTGCGCGGGCGTCGGCGCGTCCCAGGACGACTGCAACGAGCGCAATACATACTCCACCTTCGAGTAGGCGTCGGTGTCAGGAAGGAGGCCGACGGCGTCGGGCGGATGGAAGAGCCGCTGCTCGACCTTCTTCAAGCCGGAGCTGAGCTTCTCCGCCGCGGCGAGCAGCGCCTTGGCCGCCGGATCGGGCTTGCTCGAGCCCTCGCGCCGCTTCCTCTCCTCCTCCTTCTTCTTCACCTCGGCGGTCACCACCGCGACGTCGGCGCGGGTCCGCTGCACCCGCTCGACCGCCGTCGCGAGGGCCTCTTCGAGGGCGCCGGCCTTGAGCACCGCCTGGTCGTTCGCCTGCCGCCCTGCAATCGCAGTGGGTGCCGCAGGCGCCGCCGCCGTCGCGGGCGATCGCGGATCGGGCAGGACGCGGACGCTGCCGGTGGCCTCGTGATCGGCGTAGCGCACCCGCACGGTGTAGGTGCCGGGGACCACCTGGGGACCGGAGCGCGCCGGCCGCTCGCCGCGCGCGGGGCGAGGGGGCGACCTGAAAGGGTTGCGCGCGAGATCCCAGACGGCGCGGTTGAGCCCCAGGGTGGCCGGCTGCTGGAAGGTGCAGATCACCTTGCCGGCCGCGTCGAGGATCTGGATCTCGGCCTGGGGCTTCTCCTCGCTCTTCTTCCCCCCCGGTTCTTCCGAACGGGACTCCGGCTCGGCCGCGGAGGCGGCCCGCTCTTCGCGGCTCTCCTCGGGCTGGACTGCCGTCTCCCGGCGTCTCTCCTCCCGGCGCCTCTTCTCGCGCTCGGCCTCCTTCCGGGCGCGCTCGGCCCGGTCGTCCGGCAGCGGCAGGCCGGGAAGGTTCAGCGAGTAGGTGAGGAGGGCGCCGTAGGGCCGGTTCTCGCCGCGGAACTCGTCATGGCCGGGGAAGTGCGTGGAGGCCGGCTGCGCCACCCGGTGCTCGACCGCGTCGGGGATCTCGAAGAGGTGGATGGGCTCCTTGAGCGCCGCCTCCGTGAGGGAGCGCAGCGGCCGCACGTCGTCGAGGATGTAGAAGCCGCGGCCGTGGGTGGCGATCACCAGGTCGCCGTCGCGGGGATGGACGAGGAGCTCCATGACCGAGACCGTCGGCAGGCCGTGCTTCCAGGGCATCCAGCTGCCGCCGCCGTCGAGCGAGACGTAGAGGCCGAACTCGGTGCCCAGGAAGAGCAGGTCGCGATCGACGGGGTCCTGGGCGATGGCCAGGCAGTAGCCCCGGAGGTTCTTGGCGGCGAGGCTCTTCCAGGTCTTGCCGTAGTCGGCCGTCCGGTAGACGTAGGGCGTCCAGTTGGAGCGGCGATGGTCGTCGAGGACGACGAAGGCTGTGCCGGCGTCGAAGCGCGAAGGCTCGACGTGGGGGATCCAGGCGTTGGCGGGGGCGCCGGGGAGGTTGCCCTCGACGCTCTGCCAGCTCTGCCCGCCGTCCCGCGTGACCTGCAGGCGGCCGTCGTCGGTGCCGACCCAGATCACCCCCTTGGCGGCGGGCGAGGGGGCGATCGCCAGGATGGTGGTGTAGTTCTCGGCCCCCGAGGCGTCGAGGGTGAGCCCCCCGCTCTCGTCCTGGCGCTGCCACTCGCGGCGGTTGGTGGTCAAGTCCGGAGAGAGGATCGTCCAGGTCTCGCCGCGATCGGTCGAGCGGTGCAGGAACTGGCTGCCGTAGTAGAGGGTGTCGGGATCGAAGGGGTCCATCCCCAAGCCGCTGTTCCAGTTGAAGCGCAGCTTCACCCCCTTGGGCGGCGGCGGGCGGATGTCCTTGCGCTCGCCCGTCTGGAGGTCGTAGCGGACGAGGAAGCCCTCCTGGCTCATGGCGTAGCCGCGGCTCGGGTCGCGGGGATCGGGAGCGCTGTCGAAACCGTCGCCGAAGTCGAGCTCATGCCAGTCGAAGTTGCGGATGCCGCCGGTCGCCCAGACCGCGCTGGGACCCTTCCAGGAGCCGTTGTCCTGCAGCCCGCCATAGAGGTTGTAGGGCGTCTCGAAGTCGACGCGCACGTGGTAGAACTGCGCTACCGGCAGATTCTGCACGAAGCGCCAGTGGACGCCCCGGTCGTGGCTGATCGCCACCCCGCCGTCGTTGCCCTCGACGATGTAGGTGGCGTCCCGCGGGTCGATCCACATCGCGTGATGGTCCGGGTGGATGTCGCGGAAGGGGATCAGCGCTCCCCAGGTGCGGCCGCCGTCGTCGCTGACGTCGACCTCGGTGTGCAGGCGATAGATCCGGTTGGGGTCCTGGGAGTCGACCCGGATGTGGGCGAAGTAGAAGGGGCGCGGCGAGACGTTGGGCTCCGCGTTGACGCTCTTCCAGCTCTTGCCGCCGTCCTCGGAGCGCACGAGGGCGCTCTGCTTGGCCTCGACCAGGGCGTACACCCGCCGCGGGTCGGAGGGGGCGATGGCCAGACCGATCCTGCCCAGGTCGCCCTTGGGCAGGCCGTCGTCCTCGGTCAGCCGCTTCCAGGTGGCGCCGCCGTCGTAGGTGACGAAGAGCCCCGAGCCCGGGCCTCCCGAGCGGAAGGACCAGGGCCAGCGCCGGTAGTCCCACATGGCGGCGAAGAGCTTGTTGGGATTGCCGGGGTCCATCACCAGGTCGGCGGCGCCCGTCCGCTCGTCGACGTAGAGGACCTTCTTCCAGCTCTTGCCGCCGTCCTCGGTCTTGAAGACGCCGCGTTCCGGGTTCTCTCCCCACTCCCGCCCCATGGCGGCCACGTAGGCGACCCGCGGGTCGCGGGGATCGAGGACGATGACGGGGATGCGTTCGCTGGCCTCGAGCCCCACGTGGGTCCAGGTCTTGCCGCCGTCGAGCGAGCGGTAGACGCCGTCGCCGACGGAGGCGCTGTTGCGGGGGTTGCCCTCGCCGGTGCCCACCCAGACGACGTCGGGGTTCGCCGGGTCGGCGGCGATGGCGCCGATCGAGGCCACCGGCTGGTCGTCGAAGATCGGTTCCCAGGTGAGGCCGCCGTCCACCGACTTCCAGACCCCGCCCGAAGCCGCCCCGACGTAGAGGACGTTCGGCGCCGAGGCTGCCGCCTCGACCGCCGAGATGCGGCCGCTGGTCGTCGCCGGACCGATGGCGCGCGCCTTCATGCCGGCCAGGAGCGCGGGGTCAACGGCGGCCGGCAGCGGCCCCGCGGCGGCGACGCCGAGCGCCAGAGCGACGAACGCCAGCGGGAGAGCCACCGGGAGCCGTTTAGAGCTTCTGCACATGATCTGCCTCCGCCCAGGATGTCGCCGAGCTGCCGGGCAGAAGAGTAGCGGCTTCCCGCCGAGAGCGGCAAGGGCGGCGAAACATTCGCGCCTCGCGGGCGTAGATCTGCCGGTGGGACGCCGGCGACCGAATCCGCTATCCTTACCCGTCCCCCCCAACATCCGAACGAGGAGAGAAACCATGGTTCGCAAGTCCTTCGCGTGGCTGATCGTCGCCGCTCTGGCCGCTACCGCGGCCGGGGCGCAGACGGCCGACGAGCTGATCGAGAAGAACGTCCAGGCCAAGGGCGGCCGGGAGAAGCTGAAAGCGGTGCAGTCGGTGCGCATGAGCGGCAAGATGGAGGTCGGTCCCGGCGCCGTGGCGCCGTTCACCCTGGAGATGAAGCGCCCGCACAAGGTCCGCATCGAGTTCACCGTGCAGGGCATGACCGGGATCCAGGCCTACGACGGCGCCGCCGGCTGGATGGTGATGCCCTTCATGGGCAAGAAAGACCCCGAGGCCATGCCGGCCGACGAGCTCAAGGAGATGGACGACCAGGCCGACTTCGAAGGGCCGCTCGTCGACTACAAGGCGAAGGGCCATCAGGTCGAGCTGGTGGGCAAGCAGGACCTCGAGGGCACGCCAGCCTGGAAGTTCAAGGTGACCAAGAAGAACGGCGACGTCACCTACCTCTACCTGGATGCCGACGCCTTCCTCGAGGTCAAGGAGGAGGGGAAGCGCAAGGTGCGCGGGCAGGACATGGAGTTCGAGACCATCTTCGGCGACTACAAGCCGGTCGAGGGCGTCGTCTTCCCGCACTCCATCCAGTCGAAGGCGAAGGGCGCCCCGGCGGGCCAGACGATCACCGTCGACAAGATCGAGATCAATCCCGAGGTCGCCGACGGCCGCTTCGCCATGCCCAAGGTGGAGAAGAAGGAAGGCGCCGCTCCCCCGAAGTAGCGGCGATCGGCGGCCGCGGCGCGCGGGAGCGCCGTTTCGGGCGCACGGCTTCTCGGCGGCGCCGCCTGCGACGGGCGGGCCGCCGGTCGAGCCCATTCCATCGTTCACATCCCAGGGAGGCCCTTCCATGAGCTTGCGCAACTCGCTGTTCCTATGCTTCGCCGCCGGCCTCGTCTGCACCGCGGCGGCGGCCGCGGCCGCCCCACCGGAGCCGGTGGAGCTCGACGAGAGCACCTTCGGCGGCATACAGGCCCGCGCCATCGGCCCGGCCGTCACCGGCGGCCGCGTCGCCGCCATCGACGCCGTCCCCGACTCCCCCACGACCATCTACGTCGGCGCGGCTTCCGGCGGGGTGTGGAAATCGATCGACGGCGGTATCTCCTGGAAGCCGGTCTTCGACGAGCACACGCAGTCGATCGGCGCCATCGCCATCGATCCCAAGAGCCCGCAGACCGTGTGGGTGGGGACCGGCGAGTCGTGGACCCGCAACAGCGTCTCGGTCGGCGACGGCCTCTATCGGACCACCAACGGCGGCGACAGCTGGGAACGGATAGGTCTGGAGAAGAGCGAGCGCATCGCGCGGGTCGCCGTCCACCCGACCGACGGCAACGTCGTCTGGGCCTGCGCCACCGGCCACCTCTGGGACGCCAATGAGGAGCGCGGCGTCTACAAGACGGCCGACGGCGGCAAGAGCTGGAAGAAGGTGCTCTACGTCGACGCCGACACCGGCTGCTCGGACCTGGCGGTCGATCCCCAGGACCCCCGCATCCTCTACGCCGGCATGTGGCAGTTCCGCCGCACCCCGGCGGCCTTCCGCTCCGGCGGCAAGGGGAGCGGGCTCTTCAAGTCGACCGACGGCGGCGAGACCTGGCGGCAGCTCAAGCAGGGTCTGCCGGCCGGCGAGAAGGGGCGCGTCGCCGTCGCCATCGCCCCCTCGCGGCCGAGCGTCGTCTACGCCCTCGTCGAGGCCAAGGAGACCGCCCTCTACCGCTCCGACGACGTCGGCCTTAGCTGGAGCCGGGTGAACACCTCCTTCAACATCCAGATCCGGCCCTTCTACTTCGCCCGCCTGGCCGTCGACCCCAGCGACTTCAACTACGTCTACAAGCCGGGGCTGACGCTGTCGATCAGCACCGACGGCGGCAAGACCTTCACCAGCCCCTTCTCCGGCGGCAACTTCGGCGCCGGGGTCCACAGCGACCACCACGCCATCTGGATCAATCCCAAGAACCCCCAGGAGCTGCTGCTGGGAACGGACGGCGGCCTCTACGTCTCGGGCGACCGCGGCCACCACTGGCGCCTCGCCAAGGCGCTGCCGATCGCCCAGTTCTACCACGTCAGCTACGACATGGACTGGCCCTACAACGTCTACGGCGGCCTGCAGGACAACGGCTCGTGGCGGGGACCGTCGCGGGCCATCGGCGAGATCGAGAACCGCGATTGGGACAACATCGGCAACGGCGACGGCTTCTATGCTTTCCGCGACCTCGCCGAGAAGGATGTCGTCTACGTCGAGTACCAGGGCGGCAACGTCTCGCGCAACCGCCTGTCGACGGGCGAGAGCAAGGACATCAAGCCGCTGCCGGCGGCGGGCGATCCCGACTACCGCTTCAACTGGAACACGCCCATCCACCTCTCGCCGTCGACCCCGGGCACCCTCTACATCGGCGCCCAGTTCCTCTTCCGCTCGCGCGACCGCGGCGAGTCCTGGGAGCGCATCTCGCCGGACCTGACGACCAACGACCCCAAGCAGCAGGCGCAGCTCCAGTCCGGCGGGCTGACGATCGACAACTCGAGCGCCGAAAACCATACGACGATTTACTCGATCGCCGAATCGACCAAGAACCCGCAAGTCATCTGGGTGGGCACCGACGACGGCAACCTGCAGGTGACGCGCGACGGCGGCAAGAGCTGGACCAACGTCGCCGGCAACGTCCCCGGCCTGCCCAAGGGCACCTGGGTGTCGTGCGTCGAGGCCGGCCGCTACGACGAGGCCACCGCGTTCGCCACCTTCGACGGTCATCAGACCGGCGACATGAAGACCTACGTCTACAAGACGGCCGACGGCGGCAGGAGCTGGAAGGCGCTGCAGACGCCGGCCATCGAAGGTTATGCGCACGTGATCCGCCAGGACCTGGTCGATCCCGACCTGCTCTTCGTCGGCACCGAGTCCGGCCTCTTCCTCTCCGTCGACGGCGGCGGCAGATGGGCGCGCTTCACCGGCAACTTCCCGCGGGTCGCCGTGCGCGACCTCGCCATCCACCCCCGCGAGTCCGACCTCCTCATCGCCACCCACGGGCGGGGCATGTACATCCTCGACGACATCACTCCGCTGCGGCAGCTCACCCAAAAGGTCCTCGACTCCGAGGTGACACTCCTGCCGGGCCGCCCGTCGGTCATGGTGATCCCGGCCTCCAAGCAGGAGTTCTCGGGCGACGACGAGTTCGCCGGCTTCAATCCCGAGGAGGCGGCGGCGATTACCTACTACCAGAAGAAACGCCACATCTTCGGCGACTTGAAGATCGAGGTCTACGACGAGCAGGGCAAGCTCGTCTCGACGGTCGCCGGCAGCAAGCGCAAGGGCGTCAACCGCGTCCAATGGCCGATGCGCCTGAAGGCGCCCAAGTTCGCCGAGGCCAACGCCATCATCGAGCAGCCCTTCTCCTTCATCGGACCGCGGGTCCTGCCGGGGACCTACAAGATCAAGCTCATCAAGGGTGCGGAGAGCTACGCGGGCGAGGTCCAGCTCGTCCCGGATCCGCGCTCGGAGCATTCGGCCGCCGACCGCGCCGCGCAGCACGAGACCGTCATGAAGCTCTACGAGATGCTGGGTCGCCTCGCCTACCTGGCCGATTCGTCGGCCGGCGCCCGTGACCAAGCGAGCCGCCGCGCTGCGGACTTGAAGCCGGGCGACCGGCTGCGCCAGAAGCTGGATTCGCTGGCGGGCAAGCTCGACGCCTTCCACAAGACGACGGTGGCGACCAGCGAAGCCGGCTGGCTGTCGGGCGAGGTCCAGCTGCGCGAGAAGCTCGGCACCCTCTACGGCGCGGTCAACGGCTACGAGGGCCGGCCGACCCGCTCGCAGCTCGACCAGGTCGTCGTGCTGCAGGGCGAGCTCGATCGCGCCGGGGCGCGCTTCGCGGCCATCCTCGGCAAGGACCTGGCGGCGGTCAAC
The DNA here is from genome assembly GCA_035603315.1 of Thermoanaerobaculia bacterium. Taxonomy (GTDB): domain Bacteria; phylum Acidobacteriota; class Thermoanaerobaculia; order Multivoradales; family UBA5704; genus DATNKQ01. The sequence goes on along the minus strand of DATNKQ010000039.1, from coordinate 5,596 downwards.
CGGTCGCTCGCGGCCCGCAAGCTCGCGCCGATCAAGGTACCTGACCAGGCGGAATGGGAGAAGAAGCAGGCGGACTCGTAATGGCGCGGGCGGCCCCGGCCGCCCGCGCCCCCTGCGTCAACCGATCGCGCCGTTTTCGTAGGGTCCCGCGCAGGAAGCGGGCGAGCTCGTCGACGAGCTCCAGGGTGGCGCTCTCGCTCTCGACCGCGCGGCGAAAGACCAGGAGCGCCGCCATCGCCTCGCGCCGCATGTCGCGGGCGCTGAAGATGGGCAGCATCTCCTGCGACAGGACCTTGATCTCACGCCAGCGGTCGTGACGGGCGAAGAGGATGGCGAGGTCGAGCGAAACCAGCGCGGCCTCCCGCCCCAGGCCCGCCGCCAGCAGATCCGCCCGCGCTTCGAGCAGGGCGCGCTCCGCCGTCTCGGGCTCGGAGGCGCTTTCGATCCTGCCCTCCAGCCAGCGCAGGCGGACGAGGCCCAGACGGTCGCCCAGCTTCGCCAGGAGCGGCCGCAGGTCGCTCGCCACGGCCATCGCCTCGGCGGCGCGGTCGGCCTCGCAGAGGAGGGCCGCCAGCCCCAGAAGGGCCGAGGCGAGGAGGCGCGGATCGAGATGCTCGTCGAGCAGGGCCGCGCCCTCCTGGAGGAGAGCGATGGCCTGCGGTCCCGCCGTGCGGCCGACCATCAGGCCTTTCTGGATGAGGGCCTGGGCGACGGCATGGTCCTGACCTCCCACCCCTCCCATGGCGCGATACGACTCGAGGGCGCGGTCGAGGTGCTGGCCCGCCGTCTCGAGGTCGCCCTTGGCCTCCGCCAGCGCCGCCCGCTTGCGCAGGAGGTCCGCCCACGGCGACGCGCTCCCCGGCACCGCCTTCTGCAGCGCCTCGGCGGTCGCCAGGGCGCGCTCGGCGCCCTCCAGATCGCCGCAAAGCCGCCGAGCATCGCTCAGGCAGGCCCACGCCCTGGCCTCCAGATCCTTCACCACCGACCGGCCGCAGAGCTGCCGGTCGAGGCGGCCGGCGATGGCGATGGCCAGCTCCGCCGTCTCGACCGCCTCGAGGGCGGCGGCCGGCGCCGGATCGCCCTGCGCCGCCAGCCGGCTCTTGTCGATCAGGTGCTCGGCGAGCGCCAGGGTGCGGAAGCGCTCCTGGCGGCAGACGATGACGAGGCGCTTCGCCCGCGGCTGGCGCAGCAGCCGGGCGCCGAGCCGGGGAGCCTCTTCGCGCTCCGCCGCCATCGCCTCCTCCCGCCGCCTGCCGCTGTCGAAAACGCGCTCGAAGACGCCCCGGTAGCTTCCAGGGTGGAAGGCGCCGCTCGCCTCCGCCGGGTCGCCGGGGCCCGGCGCGCCGGGCGTCGCCAGCGTTTCCTGTCCCAGCGCCCACAGCCGCCCGGTCACCTCCGCGCAGCGGGCGCAGCCGGCGAGCATGTGGCGCACCACCGCCCGCCTCGCGGGCTGCTCGAGCTCCCCCCGCATGAAGCGCTCCAGCAGATCGGCATCGGGATGATGATCCGAGGTGTCGGACATCTCTTCACCTCCGGCGCGTCGCCACGACAAGAGGGATCGCGGCGACGAGGATGAATATCGGATAGACGGATCGAACCGTACTCCGAAAACAAATTGTCGTCAGCGACACTATAGAGGGTGAAATGTCTCGGAGTCAAGCAATAAATAGCCCTGTCATAGGAAGAGAGCGATCCGCGTAAGTCATTGAAGCACATAAGTTTGCGCTTGCCACGAGCGTTCCGTAGAGATACATTTCGCGCATGCCCATCTTTCAAGGCCTCGGCCGGGCCCTCCGCTGGCTCCGCGAGCGGCAGACGAAGCGGCAGTACCAGGTGGCCGACTCGGCAGGCATCACCAAGGCCATGCTGTCGGCCTATGAGACGGGCAAGCAGAAACCGTCGCTCGACACCCTGGAGAAGATCCTCGGCGCCCTCGAGGGCGATCTCAACGATCTCCACAACGCGCTGCAGATCGTCAACGAGCGGCCCGAGGCGATACGCCGCGGGGCCGGCGCCGCCCAGGGCGCCTGGCAGGTCTACCGCCGCGAGCGGCTGGAAGGCGCGGAGGAGACGGGCGGCGACGACGCTGCCGGCCTCAACATCTACCGCGTCCTGGGCGTCAACCGGCCGCTGCCGCCGCAGGAGGAGCAGGCCCTGGGCGAGATGCTGGAGGGCTTCCACAAGCTGGTGCGCTACCTTCACGCCCAGTCCCTGTCTCCCGCCGGCGAAGAAGAATCCCCCGCCTGACGGCGCCCGTCCCCCGGTCCGGATCTTGCAGCTCCATTGTTTCGCGTCGCGAAAGTTTCTTCGCGATCGCCAGCGACGGAGACCTTGCAAACGGTGGCGGCAGAGGTCGGGAGGCGGGACGGTGGGCGGCGACATCGAACGACAGGGCGATCATCTCTGCTTGACCTACGAGGACGGCGCCGGGCGGATCGCGGCCCTCGTTCCCTTTTTCGAACGGGGACTGGCGCAGGGCGAGCGCTGCATCTGCGTCGACGGCGCGACGTCCCGGCGGGTGGAGCAGGCTCTGCGCGCGGCAGGTGTCCAGGTCGGCAACGAGCTCGAGCGCGGCGCCCTCGTCCTCCTCACCGGGCTCGAACGGCTGTGGCGCGGCGGTGAATTCGCTCCCGGCAACCTGATCGACCTCCTGCGACAAGCCGAGCAAGAGGCCCTCGACGACGGCTTTTCCGGCCTGCGGGTCGCCCTCGAGATGACCTGGGCCCTCTTCGAGGAGCGCGGCTCGCACGCGCTTCTCGAGCACGAGACGCAGCTCAACCGGTTCCTTCCCGGCAGCCGGACGTTGGTCATCTGCCAGTACGACCGGCGGCGATTCCCGGACCGGCTCCTCCGGGACGTCCTCCCCACCCATCCCCTCGTCGTCCTCGGCGACGAGCTCTGCCCCAACGTCTACTACGAGCCGCCGGGGGCGGGAGCCGGGTCGCCCTCGCCTGCCGATAGGCTCGACCGTGCATTCGCCCAACTCCGCCGGGCCGGGGCGAGCGAGCGTCGGCTCGCCGACCTCAAGGTCCAGCTGGCGGAGCAGGGCGGGGACCGCGAGCGGGCGGACCGCGCCAAAGAGGACTTCCTGGCGATGCTGGCGCACGAGCTGCGCAACCCTCTGGGCACCATCAGCAACGCTCTCCAGGTGCTGCGTTTGAACGAGAGCCGGGATGAGACCTGGCGGCGGGCGATCGACGCCGCCGAACGGCAGGTGAGCCATCAAGCGCATCTCGTCGACGACCTGCTCGAAGCCTCCGCGGTCACCCAGGGCCGCATCGAGCTCCACCGCGAGCAGGTGGGCCTCGCCGAGCTGGTGAGGAGCGTCGTCCGCGAGCAGCACCCGGCGCTCGCCGATGCCGGGCTCCGCCTCGACTGCTCGGACCTGGACGAGCGGCTGGCGGTCTACGGCGACCGCCGGCGCCTCGCCCAGGCGCTCGCCGAGCTGCTGCGGAACGCCATCCACTTCACCGCCCCCGAAGGGGAGATCTCCGTGCGGGTGGCCGCCGCCGCCGATGGGCGCGCCGAGGTCAGCGTCCGCGACAGCGGCAGCGGCATCGGCGCCGAGATGCTGCCGCACGTCTTCGAGGTCTTCACCCAGGCCGATCAGGGCCTCGACCGCGGTCGGGGTGGCCTGGGCGTCGGCCTGGCGGTGACCAAGCGGCTGGTCGAGCTCCACGGCGGCGAGGTGACGGCGACGAGCGACGGCCCGGGGCTGGGCTCCGAGTTCACGCTCCTCCTGCCGCTGGATCTCGAAACTTCCGGAACTGTCGAACGAGCGGCCGGCGCGCGCCGGATCCTGGTAGTGGAGGACAACCCTGACGCGGCGGCGACCCTGCGCGATTTCCTGGAGCTCTCGGGGCACGAGGTGGAGCTCGCCTTCACCGGCTCCGGCGGCGTCGCCGCCGCGCGGCAGTTCCATCCCGAGGTGGTCCTCTGCGACATCGGGCTGCCGGGGATGGACGGCTTCGAGGTGGCGGCGGAGCTGCGGCGCGACCCGCAGACCGCTTCGGCCCAGCTCATCGCAGTTACCGGTTATGGGAGAGACGAGGATCGCCGCCTCTCGAAGGCCGCCGGCTTCGACCTCCATCTCACCAAGCCGGTCGATCCGGCGCAGCTGCGGCAGGCCCTCGAGCTGCAGGGCACCCGGCACTAGAGCGGCAGAAGGGCGTAGCGCAGCACGCAGAGGGCGGCCAGGCCGTACATCAGCCAGTGCACCTCGCGCCAGCGTCTCGCCGCCACCTTGACGACGACGTAGATGACGATGCCGGCCGCCAGGCCGTGGGTGATGTTGAAGGTGAGCGGCATGAGGATGGCGATGAAGAAGGCGGGCGCCGCCTCGGTCAGGTCCTCCCAGTCGATCTCGCGCACCGCCCGCACCATGATCGTCCCCACCATGATGAGAGCCGGAGCGGTCACCGGGTTCAGGCCCGGGCCGGCCGCCCGCCCCACCATCTCGATGAGCGGCGACACGAACAGCGAGAGCAGCAGGAGGGCCGCCGTGACGACGTTCGCCAGCCCGGTGCGCGCCCCCACGCCGACGCCGGCGCCGCTCTCGATGTAGGAGGTCACCGCCGAGGTGCCGAAGAGGGCGCCGCCGACCATGCCGGCGGCATCGGCCGCGAGAGCGCGCCCCATGCGCGGCAGCTCCTCCCGCTCGCCTTCCCCGCCCCGGCGCAGGAAGCCCGCCTGGTGGGCGATCGCCATCAGCGTCCCCAGGGTGTCGAAGAGGGCGAAGAAGAGCATCACGAGGATGAGCGGCAGGTAGCGGAGCTGGAGCGCCCCCAGGAGATCGATCCGCAACCCCGGCAGATCCAGGCTGGGAGCGCGGAAGATGGCCGCCGGCCGTGCGATGACCCCCGAGAGGAGCCCCGCCGTGAGGGTGCCCGCGAGGCCCCAGAAGATCGCAGTCGTCACCCCGGCGGCGGCGAGGGCCAGCGTCAGCCCGAGCCCGAAGAGGGTGAGGAGGGCCGGCCGTGCGCCGAGGTCGCCCAGGGTCACCAGGGTGTGAGGATCGGCCTTGAGGAGGCCGCCCTGCTGGAGGCCGATGAAGGCGATGAAGAGGCCGATGCCGACGGCGCCGGCGAGAGTGATCACCCGCGGCACGGCGCGGACGATGAGCGCCCGCGCGCCGGTCAACGTGAGGAGGACGAAGAGCACCCCGCTCCAGAAGACCAGGCCGAGGGCGGTCGGCCAGGGCACCTTGGCCCCCAGGCAGATGGTGTAGGCGAAGAAGGCGTTCATCCCCATCCCTGGCGCCAGGGCGATCGGGTAGTTGGCGAGGAACGCCATCAGCAGAGTGGCGAAAGCGGCCGCCAGGCAGGTGGCGACGATCGCCCCCTCGAGCGGCATCCCCGCCGTCGTCAGGAAGACCGGGTTGACGGCGATGATGTAGGCCATGGTGAGGAAGGTCGTGAGCCCGCCCAGGACCTCGCGCCCGGGGGTCGAGCCGCTGGCGCGGACGCGGAAGAGGCGCTCGATCAAGGCTGCCATGGGCGCTATTCTAGTGAACGAGAAGGGCTCCATCTGGCCTCGCTTGAGCGACTGGCAGCGCCCCACCTTCTACTTCTGCAGGCGTATGGCGATCTCGGGCGCG
>DATNKQ010000025.1:0-10753 GCA_035603315.1 Thermoanaerobaculia bacterium | reverse complement strand
GATCACCCCGCAGGTGGGGCCGCCGGTCTTCCTCACCCTCGACGCCAAGGGGCGGCCGATCGAGCACTTCGCGGCCCAACTCGACGGCAACGGCGGCGCCATCGCCGCGGCACAGCTCGTGGACGGTACCCTTGCCGTCGTGCGCCGAGCGAGCGAGAAGAACGAGATCACCGGCGAGACGAGCGAGAGCTTCAGCCGCCAGGAGGTCCCGGTCCCCTATGCGCTCTCGGTGCTGCTCGTCGACGCCGAGCAGAAGAACCTCTACGCTGGCGCCGCCGGGGGAGAGCTGCTCTGGTGGCCGCTCGCCGGCGGCGAGCCCGGCCCCGTTCGCGCCACCGCGGCGGGGCCGTCGGCGATCACGGCGCTGACTCTGCTCGTCGGCAACCGTGCCCTGGTCGTGGGGCAGGCGCGAGGCGAGATCTCCGTCTGGTTCCCCGTGCGGCAGCTGGACGACACGTTCTGGCTGACCCGGATCCGAGACTTTCCTCGCCATCCCGGAGCCATCCGGGCGATCGCCGCGGCACAACATGACAAAGGCTTCTTCGCACTGGACGACAGCGGTCTTCTGGGACTCCACTACTCCACCTCTCACCGGACCCTGTGGACCGGAAGGGCGCCGCTCGCCGGCGGCGTCAGCCTGGTCTTTGCGCCCAAGGAGGACGCGGTCTTCCTCGCATCCGCGGATCGCCTGGCGGAGCTGGAGGTCTGGAACCCTCACCCCGAGGTCACCCTCCAGGCGATCTTCGGCAAGATCTGGTACGAGGGATACGACGAGCCGAAGTTCGTCTGGCAGTCGACCGGAGGGACCGACGACTTCGAGCCGAAGCTGTCGTTGACGCCGCTCTTGGTCGGCACGCTCAAGGGCACCTTCTATTCGCTGCTGTTGGCGATCCCGTTGGGCGTCTTCGGAGCCATGTACACCTCGCAGTTCCTGCATCCCGCCTACACCCGGTTCTTGAAGCCGATGATCGAAATCATGGCGTCGCTGCCGAGCGTGGTGCTGGGGTTCCTGGCCGGCCTATGGCTCGCTCCACGCCTGGAAAACGGCATACCCGCCCTCCTCCTGATGGTCCCCGCGCTGCCTCTATCGATCCTCGCCGGGGGCGGGTTGTGGCGCTCGCTGCCGCGCGCGCTTCGCGGCCGCCTGCACACGGGGGCCGAGGTGATTTTCTTCATCGCCGTCCTCGCCGGCGGAATCTGGCTCTGCTTCCGCCTCTCCAAACCCTTCGAGGACTTGGCTTTCGGCGGTAACTTTCAGTCCTGGCTGCTGACCACGACCGGCCTCTCCTTCGACCAGAGGAACGCCGTCGTCGTCGGCCTGGCGATGGGGTTCGCCGTGATCCCGATCATCTTCGCCATTGCCGAAGACGCCTTCTCGAACGTGCCGCGCAACCTCGTCGCCGGTTCGCTGGCGTTGGGCGCCGACCGCTGGCAGACGGTGACCCGGGTCGTCCTGCCGACCGCCTCCCCGGGGATCTTTTCGGCAGTCATGATCGGCTTCGGCCGCGCCATCGGCGAGACCATGATCGTGCTCATGGCCACCGGCAATACGCCGATCATGGACTGGAACCCCTTCAACGGCTTCCGGACGCTGTCGGCCAACATCGCGGTCGAGATCCCGGAGGCCCCGCACGGCGGCACGCTCTACAGGATGCTCTTCGTGGCCGCCCTCTTGCTCTTCACCCTCACCTTCCTGGTCAATACGGTTGCCGAGCTCGTGCGGCAGCGGCTCCGCGAGCGGTACTCGCAGCTATGATCGGCGGTGCTCGGGGGCCCCGCTCCGCCTCCCGGCTGGCCCGCAACCGCCGGCGCTCCGCCTTCCTCGGCCAGGCCTTCACCTGGCTGTGCGGCGGCGCTCTCGCCTTCAACCTGCTGTTCGTCATCGCGATCCTCATCCTCATCCTGGTCAACGGCATGGGCTACTTTTGGCAAAAGAGCCTGGTCGAGTTGGCGCTCAAGGACGGCCGCAGGGTCCTGGGAGAGGTGTGGGACGTCGAGCAGGTGAAGGCGGGCCCCGGGCAGAAGGCCCTCGATCGCTTCCGCATCAAGATCGGCAACCGTGACGTCTCCGGCCTCGACTTCGCCTGGATCGACGAGAAGGACGTCGCTTCCCGCTCCTATCCCCGGGACGCGGTGTTCCTGGAGCGGCTCGAGTATGGCAACTTCTACGGCACGATGGAGGAGCTGCGGGCCGGCGGCGCGGTCCTCGCCAGGGGCCAACAGGCGGTGTGGAGAGCCTTTGGCCCGCTGCACGCGCGAAAGGTGCGGGAGCTCGCCGCCATCCGCCGGCTGGAGCAGGGAGCCATCGGCGACGTCAACTACGAGATCGACCGGCTGCGGCTGGCGAGGAGGCGCCTCGATCTTCAGCCGCTGCCGGCCGCCGAGAAGGCGCGCCGTGCCGCCGCCATCGACAGCGAAATCGTCGCCCGGCAGGCGGGTTACCAGACGCTGGCGGACCGCCTGACCAGGATGCGCCAGTCCTTCGCTGCCGAGACGCTGGTGATGCGGACCGCCGCCGGCGAGACCAAGGAGATGCCGATCGGCAACGTCGTTCTCGCCATCCGCCCCAATACCCTGGGGACGCTCGACAAGCTCCGTCTGTACCTCTCGCGGTGCTGGGAGTTCGTCTCCGCCGACCCTCGCGAGTCGAATACCGAAGGGGGAATCTTTCCGGCCATCTTCGGCACCGTCATGATGGTCTTCCTGATGACGGTCGCCGTCGTCCCCCTGGGTGTTCTCGCCGCGCTCTACCTGCGCGAGTATGCCCGGCAGGGGCTCCTCGTCCGCCTGGTGCGGATCGCCGTCAACAACCTGGCGGGAGTCCCCTCGATCGTCTTTGGCGTCTTCGGGCTCGGCTTCTTCGTCTACTTCGTCGGCGGTTCGATCGACCGCATCTTCTTCCCGGAGGCGCTGCCCAACCCGACCTTCGGCACCGGCGGCATCCTCTGGGCGGCCCTCACGCTCGCCCTGTTGACGGTGCCGGTCGTCATCGTCGCTTCCGAAGAGGGGCTGGCGGCGGTGCCGCGGATCGTGCGCGAGGGCTCGTTCGCCATGGGGGCTACCAAGCTCGAGACGATCTGGCGCGTCGTGCTGCCGGCGGCGGCCCCGGGCATCCTCACCGGTATGATCCTCGCCATGGCGCGCGCCGCTGGCGAGGTGGCGCCGCTGATGATCGTCGGCATGGTCAAGCTAGCCCCGTCGCTACCGCTCGACAGCCGCTTCCCTTTCGTCCACCTGGAGCGTAAGTTCATGCACCTGGGCTTCCACATCTACGACGTCGGCTTCCAGAGCCCCAACGTCGAGGCCACCAAGCCGCTGGTGTTCGCCTCCGCGCTCCTCCTCATCCTGATCGTCACCCTCACCAACCTGGCCGCTATCGCGCTGCGCAACCACTTGCGCCGCAAGTACGCCGGGAGCGCGGTCTAGCTCCCATGCGCCTGGAGACAAAGACCATGACCGACACCGAGATGGCACTACCGCCCTACGCGCCGCCGCCGGCCGCACCGGAGGCGGCGGCGCGCCTGGCCGGCCCCGGCCGTGACCCGGCTCTCGACCCCGGCATCGAGAACCCCATTCTCGAAATCGAGCACCTGTCGCTCTGGTACGGCGAGAAGCCGGCGCTCCAGGACATCTCCCTGGCGATCCCGGAGAAAAAGATCACCGCCTTCATCGGCCCCTCGGGGTGCGGCAAGTCGACGCTCCTGCGCTGCATCAACCGCCTGAACGACCTCGTCGACGGGGTGCGGATCGAGGGCGACATCCTCTTCGAGGGGAGCAACATCAACGATCCCGGGATCGACATCAACCTGCTCCGGAAGCGCATCGGCATGGTATTCCAGAAGTCCAATCCCTTCCCCAAATCGATCTATGAAAACGTGGCGTATGGTTGTCGCATCCAAGGGATCAACCGCAAGCGCGACCTCGACGAGATCATCGAACGGAGCCTGCGCGGCGCGGCGCTCTGGGACGAGGTCAAGGACCGCCTGAGCGATAGCGCCTTAGGGCTCTCCGGCGGCCAGCAGCAGCGCCTCTGCATCGCGCGGGCGATCGCCGTCGAGCCCGAGGTGATCCTCCTGGACGAGCCCTGCTCGGCCTTGGACCCCATCGCCACCGCCCGGGTCGAGGAGTTGATGCAGGGTCTCAAGAGTCAGTACACGCAGGTCATCGTCACCCACAACATGCAGCAAGCCTCCCGCGTCTCCGACTTGACCGCCTTCCTCTACCTGGGGGAGCTGATCGAGTACGGCGAAACCGAGAAGCTCTTCTTGAACCCGGTCAAGAAGCAGACCGAGGACTACATCACCGGGAGGTTCGGCTAGGAGCGGTCACAGCAGCGTCCCGCGCAGGACGACGCTCGCCACCGTGAAGTAGATGATGAGACCGGTGACGTCGACGACGGTGGCGACGAAGGGAGCGGAGGCGCTGGCGGGATCGAAGCCGAGGCGGCGGAGGATGAGGGGGAGCATGGAGCCGGCGACGGTCCCCCAGAGGACGACGCCGATGAGCGCCAGGCCGACGGTCAACGCGACCAGGAAGTAGTGCCGTCCATAGATGTGGAAGAGCCCCTGCCAGGTGAGGATGCGGAGGAGGCCGATCGACCCCAGGAGGGCGCCCAGCGAGAGGCCGGCCGCCACCTCCCGGCGGATCACCCGCCACCAGTCGCGCAGCTTGACCTCCCCCAAGGCGAGGGCGCGGACGACCAGAGTCGACGCCTGCGAGCCCGAGTTGCCGCCGCTCGAGATGATGAGCGGCACGAAGATCGACAACAGCACCGCGCGGGCGATCTCCTTCTCGTAGAAGCCCATCGCCGTCGCCGTCAGCATCTCGCCCAGGAAGAGCGCCGAGAGCCAGCCCGCCCGCTTCTTCAGCATCGGCACGAAGCCGATCTGCAGGTAGGGCTCGTCCAGGGCCTCGACGCCGCCCAGCTTCTGGATGTCCTCGGTAGCCTCTTCCTCGACGACCTCGGCGATGTCGTCGAAGGTGACGATGCCCTTCATGCGCCCCTCGGGGTCGACGACGGGGAAGGCCAGGAGGGCGTACTTCGCGAACCGCCGGGAAAGCGCCTCCTGGTCCTCGTCCTCGGAGACCGTCACCAGGTCGGTCTGCATGATGTCGCGGACGAGGGCCTCCCCGCGGGCGGCGAAGAGCTCGCGCAGCGACACCACGCCCTCCAAGTGTTGCTCGCCGTCGAGAGCATAGGCGTAGTAGAGGATCTCCACCCGCTGCGACTGCCGGCGCAGATAGCCGATCGCCTCGTCGACCGTCATGTCCGGCCGCACGCGGGCGTAGCGCGGGCTCATCAGGCCGCCGGCCTCGTCCTCGGCGTAGGCGGCAAGGGCCTTGACCTCCTTGCGGGTCGGCTCGTCGAGCAGGCCGAGGAGCGCCTCCCGCTCCTCGGGCGGCGCCACCTGGACGAGGTCGGCGGCGTCGTCCGGCTCGAGGAGGCGCATCCACAGCCGCCGCTCGGCCGGCGGCAGGGCGAGGATGAGCTCCGCCTGGTCGTGCGGCGACAGCGAGACGAGGAACTCCTCGGCCTCGGCGCGCGGCAGCAGCTCGAAGCCCTCCACCCGGTCGTGGGTCGACAGCAGTCTCCAGACCTCGTCCAGCTCGGCGGCGGAAAGTTTGCTCATCCTCGCTCCTCCCGGGAGGGACCTCTCCCGGCCATATCTCGTCCCGTGGCGCGGCGGATGGTAGCAGGCCGCCCTTGAGTTTAAATATTCGAGGTGCTAATTTTGAGCCCTCAAAAAACGAGCTCAAGAACCGGCGACATGAATCCCACAGACCCCAGAGAAGCGCCCGAGCCGGGCCGCCTGTCCCTGGCGGAGGGCGGGGCGGCTCCCCACCCTCCGCACGCCGGCCACCGGTCGCTCGAGGGGGTGCACGGCACCGTCGCGGTGCCGGACCACGGAGCGGGATTCTGGCGGCAATGGCGGGCCTACGTCGGTCCCGCGCTCCTCGTCAGCGTCGGCTACATGGACCCCGGCAACTGGGGGACGGACCTGGCGGGCGGGGCGCAGTTCAAGTACGACCTCCTGTGGGTGGTCGCCGCCGCCAGCCTGATGGCCATCTTCCTGCAGGTGATCTCCGCCCGTCTGGGCGTCGTCACCGGCAAGGACCTGGCCCAGTGCTGCCGCGACTGGTACCCGGCCTGGACGCGCTGGCCGAACTGGCTCCTGGGCGAGCTGGCGATCGGCGCCTGCGACCTGGCGGAGGTGCTCGGCAGCGCGGTGGCCTTGAACCTGCTGTTCCACATCCCGCTGGCGTGGGGCGTCCTCATCACGGCGGCGGACGTGCTGCTGCTGCTCGCCCTGCAGCGGCTCGGTATACGGAAGATCGAGGCCGTCGTCCTGCTCCTCGTCGCCACCATCGGCGCCTGCTACTTCATCGAGATCTTCGTCCTGCCGCAGACGGCTCCGCGCTTCCTGGAGATGGGTCACGCCCTCTTGACCCCCGGCCTGCGTCGGCTGGGGATGGCCTACGTGGCGGTCGGCATCATCGGCGCCACCGTGATGCCGCACAACCTCTACCTGCACTCGGCGCTGGTGCAGAGCCGCAAGCTGCAGAAGGACGAGCGCTCCATCCGCAGCGCCATCCGCTTCAACACCATCGACTCGACGGTGGCGCTCGCCATCGCCTTCTTCGTCAACGCGGCGATCCTCGTCCTCGCGGCGATCGTCTTCTACGGCAAGGACAGCGTGACGGTCGCCGGCGGTCAGGTGGTCCGCTTCGGCAGCGGCACCGACTGGATCCGCGTCGCCTACCTGACCTTGGCCCCGCTCCTGGGCACCGGGGTCGCCAGCGGCCTCTTCGCCGTCGCTCTCCTGGCCAGCGGGCAGAGCAGTACCATCACCGGCACGCTCGCCGGCCAGGTGGTCATGGAAGGCTTCATGCACTGGCGGGTGTCGCCCTGGATCCGGCGGCTCATCACCCGCGGTCTCGCCATCCTGCCGGCCATCCTCATCATCGGCATCCGGGGAGCCGGCAGCGTCAACGATCTGCTGACGCTGAGCCAGGTGGTGCTGGCCCTGCAGCTGCCCTTCGCCATGTTCCCGCTCCTCCACTTCACCAGCTCCCGCAAGCGGATGGGCAAATGGAAGAGCGGCTGGTTCCTGCTCGCCGCCGGTTGGGGCAGCGCGCTCCTCATCACGGCGATGGACGTCTACGGCCTGCCCGACTCCCTGCGCTCCGCGTGGCAGGTCATCGCCGGCCGGTGAGGGCGCTTACGATAGGCTTGGGAGATCCGGCATGTATGACACCATTCTCATGGCGCTCGACGTCTCCCCGGCGGACCGGCCGATCATCGACCACGTGAAGCGGCTGGCCGCCATCCTGCACAGCCGCGTCGTCCTCCTGCACGTGGCGACGGGCGCCGCCGCGCAGTTCCACCGCCGCGACGCGGCGGGCGAAGAGGTGGACGAGAGCCGGTCGTACCTGGAGACGATCAGGGCGGAGTTCGAGGCCGCCGGCATCCCGGCCGAGGTGGAGCTCGCCTACGGCGATCCGGTGCGCGAGATCGTCCGCTGGGTGGAGGAGAAGGGGTGCGACCTGGTGGCCATGGGCACCCACGGGCACAAGCTGCTGGCCGACGTCGTCCTCGGCGCCACCGCCTCCCGCGTGCAGCACAACATCAGCGTTCCCGTCCTCCTCCTGCGGGCGCGCTGACGCGGAAGGCCGGCTCAAGCCCTCCGCTTGGTGCCGGCGAACGACCCCGCGAGACCGAAGAGGAGGCCGATCCCGATCAGCGTCAAGCCGAAGAGCGAGCGGCCGTGCCCGGCGGCGCCGGCGCTCGCCGCCTGGTCCACCAGGGAGCCCAGGCCGGCGTCGTGGGGGATGGCGAAGAGGCCCACCGCCGTCGCCAGGAAACCCATCGAGGCGAGCTTCAGGGGGAGCGGCGTGCGGCTGGGACGCCCCTGGCTCTGTCCGATCGTGCTCCGGGTGTAGCCGTAGGCTGTATAGATCGACAGGCCGAGGATCAGCCAGCCGATGAACCGCCACCAGGAGGCGGGCGGCAGGTAGAACATCAGGAAGAGGCAGGAGACGACCCCCAGCGACGGCAGCAGCCAATCGCCGAAGGGGACGCGGAAGGGCCGCTTGCGGTCGGGGTCGGTGCGCCGCAGGACGATGATGCCGGCGCACACCAGGACGAAGGCGAAGAGGGTGCCGATGTTGGTCAGATCGATCATCTCGTCGATGCTGGCGAACGCGGCAGCCCCGCCCACCGCCACGCCGGTGAGGATGGTCGTCACGTACGGGGTCTTGAAGCGGGGATGGACCTTGGCGAAGGCGGGCGGCAGCAGGCCGTCGCGGGCGATCGAGAAGAAGATGCGCGGCTGGCCGAGCTGGAAGACAAGGAGCACGGCGGTATGGGCGATGACCGAGCCCAGGGCGACGACGGTCGCCGCCCATTTGGCCTGCGGGGCTACGTGGTTCAAGGCCATGGTGAGCGGCTCGGCCTGCTCCGTCGCCAGCCGCTTGACGAGCTCCGGATAGGGGATCATGCCGGTGAAGACCGCCGCCACCGCCATATAGAAGAGAGTGCAGATGACGAGCGAGGCGATGATCCCGATGGGCAGGTCGCGGGCCGGGTTCTTGGTCTCCTCGGCGACCGTCGAGACGGCGTCGAAGCCGATGTAGGCGAAGAAGACGACCGCCGCGCCGGTCAGCGTCCCCTTCCAGCCGTTGGGTTGGAAGGGCCGCCAGTGCGAGGCCATGACGTGCGGCGACACGAAGTAGAAAGCGGTGCCGATGAAGAACAGCAGGACGAGGATCTTGATGCCGACCATCACCGCGTTGAACTCCGCCGATTCCTTGATCCCCCACACCAGGACGGCGGTGATGACGGCGACGATCAGGAGGGCGAGGAAGTTGAAGACGATGGGCACCCCGAGGACATGGGGGGCGCTGGCGAAGAGGCCGGGAATCTTGGCGGCGGTGCGGTAGTCGGTGGCCAGCCAGAGGGGGACGTGGATGCCGAGGCCGTCGAGCAGGGTGCGGAAGTAGTTGGCCCAGCTGATCGCCACCGCCACGTTGCCCACCGCGTATTCGATGATGAGGTCCCAGCCGATGATCCAGGCGACGATCTCGCCCAGGGTGGCGTAGGAGTAGGTGTAGGCCGAGCCCGAGATCGGCACCATGGAGGCGAACTCGGCGTAGCAGAGGGCGGTGAAGGCGCAGACCACCGCCGTGATGGCGAAGGAGAGCATCAGCGAGGGGCCGGCGCCGGGCCGCACGGCGTCGCCCGCCGCCGCCGTCCCGATGGTCGCGAAGATGCCGGCGCCGATGATGGCGCCGATCCCCAGGAGGGTGACGTTCAAGGGCCCCAGCGTGCGCTTCAGGGAATGCTCGGGATCCGCGGCCGCGGCCATGATGTCGTCGAGGTTCTTGGTCTTGAAGATACCGCGCACCGCGTGCCTCCTGGAGATCCCGCGCCGCCGGCCGGGGCCGGCTCGCGATGGGTCGGAACTCTCTGTGTTGGCGCGAGAGTCTGTCATGGCCGCCGGGGGCCTGCAAACCCGCAGGATCGGGTGGGGGAGGGCGCCGTTTGGCACGGCGGCGATTTTCCACTAGCATCCTCCGTGCTGAACCGGTGGGCAGACGATTTGCATCGCGGACGGACAAGGGAGGTTGGAGGTTGGCGTATACGCAGGGGGACGGGGCCTTTGCCGGCCGCCGATTCCCCCTTGACAACGGACTGGCCCTGAGTAGACTCACGCGAGTCCGCAGGAGGGTGGATGTCGATCGACCGATGCCCGAATCGGACTCCAGGCCAGCTTGAAGCCTTCCTCCGCCTATACTCGGAACCAAAACTTGGGTTCACCCTTCTAAGCTAGGGAAGTGGCTCTTATGCATAAGACCTTGACCCTCCCCGCCGTCGCCGTCGCACTGCTCGTGGTCCCGACGCTCGCCGGCTGCGGCAAGCTGCAGGCGCGCGTCGAGCTGAAGAAGGGCAACGAGCTCTACCACAACGAGGCCTATACCCAAGCCTTGAAGCAGTTCCAGCGCGGCCTCCAGCTCGACCCCGACGCCACCTTCGCCTGGCGCTCGGTCGGGCTGACGGCGCTCGCCCTCTACCGGCCCGGCGACGAAACGCCCAAGAACATCGGCTACGGCAAGACGGCGACCGAGGCCTTCGAGAAGTACCTGGCCGACTACCCGGACGACAAGAAGCTGCGCGAATACCTGCTGTCGACCTACGTCAACTCCAAGCGCTACGACGACGCCCTGGCCTACCTCGACAAGCGCCTCCAGGAAGCCCCCGAAGAGGCGGGCGACATCCAGAAGCTCAAGGTCAACATCCTCACCCAGCAGGGCCGGCTGGACGACGCCTGGAGGCTGGTGCAGCAGACCCCCGGAGGGGCCAAGGCGGAGGCCCTGTACTCGATCGGCGTCGCCGCCTGGGGCAAGTCCTACAACGACGCCACGATCGACATGCCGACGCGGCAGCGCTACGTCGATCTCGGCCTGCAGGCGCTCGATCAGGCGCTCAAGCTCAAGCCCGATTACTTCGAGGCGATGGTCTACACCAACCTGCTCTACCGGGAAAAGGCGAAGATGGAGTCGGACGCCAATCTCAAGGCCGATTTCACGGCGAAAGCCAACGACTGGCAGCAGAAGGCTCTCGCCCTGCGCAAGAAAGTCGCGGCGGCGAAGCCGGCGGAGACACCGCCAAAATCCTAGACCCGAGGTGGCAAGATGTTCGAAGACTCTTTGATGGAATATGAGGACAAGAGGACGCCCGCCCGCGGCGGGCGCC
>DATNKQ010000016.1:0-7642 GCA_035603315.1 Thermoanaerobaculia bacterium | reverse complement strand
CACGGCCGGGTGGTGGCGGTCGAGGCGGACCGCGTCGCCGCCCGCTACGCCCGCACCAACGCGCGGCGCAATCGGCTGGGCGGGTTGGAGGTCATAGCTCAAGTCCTCGAGAGCTGGATCGGGACCCTTCCCGCCGGGGTTGCCCGCGTGGTCGTCGACCCGCCGCGCGCCGGTCTCTCCTCCAAGGTGCGCAAGACCCTTCTCGAACGGCGGCCGCGCCGGCTCACCTACGTCTCCTGCCATCCGGCCACCCTGGCCCGCGACCTGCGCCAGCTCGCCGGCCCCTACGCCGTCGAGAGCGTCATCCTGCTCGACATGTTCCCCCAGACCGGGCACATGGAGACGGTAGTGCAGCTGGTGCTGGAGTAGGTCGCGAGATTGCCGCCACGGTTCTCTTTCCGCCGGCTGGGGTGTCCATACCGGTAGGATGAGCGCAGCGGCGACGGCGGACACGACGAACGGGCGATGGGGTCTTAAGGGAGGTCCCGTGGGAGATCCCCAGGAAGCGCACCTGCTGGCCGCGCTGGCGGCGGGCGACCGCGCCGCCGCCGAGCGGTTGGCGGAGCGCACCTACCGCGGGGTCTACGCCCTCCTGCGCCGGCTCTGCGGCGACGCCGACCTGGCGGCCGATCTCACCCAGGAGACCTACCGCAAGGCCTGGGACGCCTTGAGCGGCTTCGACGGGCGCGCCCAGTTCTTCACCTGGATCTCCCGCATCGCCTACAACACCTTCCTGAACCACCTGCGCCGCCCGCGGCGCCTGGCGCCTCTCGAGGAGAAGCACGAGGCCACGGTGGCCGATCCGGCGCCCGGAGCGGACGAGGCGCTGGGGCGGTCGCTGGCGGGAGAGCGGTTGCGCCGCGCCGTGCTGGGGCTGCCGGAGGAGCTGCGCTTCAGCGTCACCGCCTACTATTGGGGAGAGGTCCCGGTGCAGGAGATTGCCCGTCACGAGGGGATCACCGGGGTCGCCATCCGCAAGCGCCTCAAGCGGGCGCTGGAGAGGCTGGCGCGGGAGCTCGAGGAGGAGGTGCGATGAGCGCCGCGAGAGAACGCGAGATCGCCAGGCGGCTGGCGGCGGGCGGCGACGCCGAGCCCCCGGCCGGGCTCCTGGCGCGGATCCAGAGCGAGATTCCGCCCGAGGTCGCCGTCGGCACCCAGGCGCCGAACCGCCGCGATCGGGAGCCGGCCGCTCCCCGCAAGAGCTGGCGGCCCTGGCTGCTCGCGGCGTCGCTCGTGATGACGATCGGAGCGTCTTTCCTCGCCCTGCGGGTGATGCGGATCGAGCCGCTTCAGAAAATGGAGTCGCGCGCGCTGGCGCGGCACGCGACCGCGGGCAAGGAGGCTTTCGCTCCCGCGCCGCAGATCTCCCGGTCCACCCCCGCGATTCCACCCCCGCCCCGGCCCTCGCCGCTCATGGCGCCGGCTGCGCCGCAGGCGCGTGCGGACGCTGTCCGCAACCAGACGGCGCGCTCGTTCGCGGCGCAGCCGAAAGCGGAGCGCTCTTTCGCGGTGGCGCCGCGGGAAGAGCGCTCCCTTGAGGCGGCGCAGGCGGCGCCCGGGGGCGCCGCCGGGGAGACGGCACCGGAGGAGGCGCTCCTCGACGCGGCGAAGCCCGCGGGCGCGCCGCCGCCCTCTCCCGGCGGGGTCGCCGGCGGCTTCGCGGGGCCGCGGGAGAAGAGCCTCGACAAGCAGGCCTATCTCGAGGGCTCGGCTCGGCTCGCGCGGAGAGTGGACGGCGCTTCTTTCGATCTCGCCCGCCGGTCGCTGGAGGCCGGCCAACTGCCGCCGCCGGCGGCGATCCGGGTCGAGGACTTCCTCGCCGCCGTCGATCCCGGGGACGCCGGCGAGACCGGCGTCGGCTCGTTAGCCCGCCAGAGAGTTCTCTCCGGTCTCCCGCTCTCCTGGGACGGGGCCTCGCCGGCCCTGCGCATCCTCTCGGTGGCGGCCGAGCTCGCCCGCGTCCTCCAGGTGGAGCCGGCGGAACGCGCGAGCCGGTTGCCGGAGCTCCTCCGCCGCGCCCGGTCGCTCCGCGCCGTCGCCGGAGGGCGTCCCGAGGTGGCCGAGATGGTGACGATGGTCGAGCGGACGGCGAGCATCGCGGAGCGGGGAAAGGGAGTGCCGTGAAGAGTCCGGGCTAGAATCCGGCCCATGCCCACCCCGCCAATCTTTCGAATCGTCCTCGCCAAGGAGGACTTCAAATTCTCGTCGGCCCACTTCACCGTCTTCAACGGCGAGCGGGCCGAGCTTCTGCACGGCCACAATTACCAGGTGACGGTCGAGCTGGCGGGGAGCGAGCTCGACGGCTGGGGCCTGCTCGTCGACCTCGATCGGGTCAAGACGGTGCTGCGCGACCTCTGCGGGCGGTTGGACAGCCGCACCCTGGTGCCCGGCGAGAGCGCCAGCATCCGGTGGCTGCGGCAGGGAGGCGACGTCGAGGTGCGGTACGGGGAGCGCGCCTATCGCTTCCCGGCGGACGATGTCCTCGTCCTGCCGCTGGCCAACACCTCGATCGAGCTCCTGGCGCGGCTGCTGTGGACGGACCTCGCCGCCCATCTGGGGGGCTCGCGGGTCGAGCGGATGGCGGTGTCGGTCGAGGAGTCGGCGGGCCAGCGCTGCTTCTACGAGGCTGCCCTGGAAGCCTGAGGGGCGTCCCGCCTCACACCCGCATCTCCCTTCCCTTCCAGCTCGCCAGGCGGCCCCGGCGGTGGTCCGCCATCCCGCGGGCCAGGACGGCGGCGAGGAGGAGGGTGTCCAGCGGATAGAGGAAGCCGTAGATGGGCGCGTGCCGGCTGCCGGAGCGGAAGATCATGGAGGAGGCGGCGCCCGCAGTCCAGAGGAGGGCGGCGCCGACGAGCTGGCCGGCCAAGAGCGCGGCGGCGAGCGCCAGGGGCGGCAGCAGCAGGGCGGCGAGGACGCCGCCGGCCGCCAGCGGACGGGGGCCGAACAGGCCGCCCAGGTTGCGCCGCCAGCCGCTCACGGCCGCACGGAAGCCGCGATACATGCGGACGCGGAGGAGGTCGGGGGCGCGGAAGAAGCCGGTGCGGTACCCCGCCGCCCGCAGGCGGGCCACGATCGCCACGTCATCGATCGTCTCGCCGCGCACCGACGCGAAGCCGCCGCAGGCTTCCCAGGCCGAGCGCGAAAGCAGGATGAACTGGCCGTTGGCGACCGCGGGACCTCCCTCGGCCGCAGCCTCCCAATCGCCGAGGAAAACGTCGAGGAGGGCGAACACGGCCGGCGCCAGCAGGTTCTCTCCCAGGCCCACGACCTCCTGCGCCCCGGCGAGCGAGAGCGCGTCCAATCGCCGCGCCGAAGCCACCGTTCTGGCGCGGGCGAGCAGCTCGGGGTGGTGGCGGGTATCGGCGTCCGTGAGGAGCAGCCAGGGGGTCCCGATCGGCCCATCCGCGCCCGGGCTGCCGAGCCCTGCGTGGAGGGCGTGGAGCTTGCCCCGCCAGCCGGCGGGGAGCGGCCCCGCCTCGACGAGGACGAGGCGCCTGCCGGGATTGTCCTGCTCCGCCATCCGGCGGCGGACGAGCTCCGCGGTGGCGTCGGACGATCCGTCATCGACGACGCGGACGAGAGGCCGGGCCGTCTGCGCCAGCAGGCTGTCCAGGCAAAGCAGGACGTTCTTCTCCTCGTCGCGCACCGGCAGGAGGACGGTCACCGCGCCGTCGTCGTCTGCCGTCTCAGAGGTTGCGGGAAGAGCCGGCGCCCGCCGCCGCCGCTCGTCGGTCGAGAGCGCCAGCCCGAGAACGGCGGCTGCCAGCAGAAGGGCGAGGATGGACTGGGTAGGCAGCAGGCGGCTCCTAGGCGCTGAGCCGCTCCTGCAGCTTCTGCGTGACCTCGCCGGGCTCGGGGAAGCGGCCGGTCTGCTTCTTGGAGAAGATCAGCTCGTCGTCCAGGGTGACCTCGAAACGGCCGCCGGTGCCCTTGACGAGCCGTGGTTTGAGGCCCAGCGCTTTCTCGATCTCGTCCGCCAGACCGGCGGCGCGGGGATGGTAGTTTCAGACCGTGCAGTACTCAATCGTGAGGTGCGGCATGCCCCCTCCTTTCGCCGCCGATTATAGGACGCGGCACGCGGGCTGACCTCCGAACGAGGAGGTCTTTGAAGAGGGGATGAAATTTACCGCCGGCTATGTTAGATATATATAAGTGCGCGAGGGCGGGTAGGCGGGACAAGAAAGTCGAAAAAAGTCTCTCGAGACTCTAGATTTCCGTTCGCTGGTGCGTATAATAGAGTTTGAACGACATCGGTAGAAGCGGCTCAGATCCCCTTCTGCTCTGGAAGCGAAGGGTGTAGTCTAAGGTATACATGTGCAATTAACTCTGGAGGTAAGCGTATGAAAGGCGAGGCTCCCAACATGACCACGAAGGAAATGGCCCAGATCCGGCAAAACCTCGAAGGCACACCCGACATCGAGGAAGCCGCCGAACTCATGAACCTGGCGGGGAATTCCACCCGCCTCAAGCTCCTCTATCTCCTCGAGAACATGCGGGAGCTCTGCGTCTGCGACCTGGCCGAGATGCTCGGGGTGTCGGTTTCCGCAGTCTCCCAGCACCTGGCCAAGCTCAAGGCCTACGGCCTCGTGGCTCCCCGCCGCGACGCACAGACCATCTACTACCGGCTGACGGAGCATCCGTTCAACGGCAAGCTGCGCGAGAACTTTTTTCGTCAGTTTCAGGTCTGAGAGCTAGTCGACCACCGCAGGACCAGACAAGTGGCCGGGCTCGTCCCGGCCGCTTTTGTCTTTGTAGGAATCCTCACCCCCGGGGCTTGACCACCATCAGGAGGGTGAGGATGACGATCCCCAGGGCGTTGACGTCGGCGAGGATCCCCGGCAGCTTGGCCGCCGCCAGCCGCTGGAACTCGGAGCTCGGGGAACCGGCGGCCAACGAGGCCTCTCCGGCGGCCAGGGTGCGGCGCAGCCGGGGGGTCAGGTAGAGCAGGCTGACCGCTAGCATGACCACGTAGAGGACGGCCGAGGCTTGGACCCAGCCGGTCCCGAAGGTGTAGCCGCGGGCGGTGACGAGGTAAAAGCCGAGCAGGCCGGCGACGATGGCGCCGGGCAGGGTGTAGACGGCGGTCAGCCGCCAGGCCAGACGCAGCCCGAAGACCTTGCCGGCCAGATCGCCGGCGCGCCGGACCTGGGCGCGCACGACGGCGCCGGCGAACACTCCCCCGGCCAGCCAGAGGGCGGCCAGCACGTGCAGAAACAAGAACCAGGTGGTCATCTCGTATCTCCTCCTTGGACGCTGGGGCGGTGCAGGGCGGGAACTGTACCACCGAAGACTTCGAGCCCGCCTTGAGGCGGCGGGAATGAGACTACAATGGCGGCCCATGATCCGAGGGGAGGAGAGGCGATGAATCAGCACCCACGTCCGACGTTCCGGTACCTGGGACATGCCACCGTGCGCTGCGACCTGCCGCGCGGAGAGGTCGTGCTCATCGACCCCTGGGTGATGGGGAACCCCCGTTGTCCTCAGGAGCTGCACCACTTCGACCGGCTGGACGCGCTGCTCATCACCCATGCCCACTCGGATCACATGGGCGACGCCGTGGAGCTGGCGCGGCGGCACCAGCCGCGCATGGTCGTCGCCAACTACGAGGTCTGCGAATGGTTGACCGCCCAGGGCGTCCTTAACTGCTCGGGGATGAACCCCGGAGGCACGCAGGAGGTGCTGGGCCTCCAGGTGTCGATGGTGCGGGCCGACCATTCGAGCTCGATCGATGACGGCGGCCAGCAGCTCTACGGCGGCGTCGCGGCCGGTTTCGTCGTCCGCCTCCCGGGGGGTTACACCTTCTACCACGCCGGCGACACCGCGCTCTTCTCGGACATGCAGCTCATCGCCGAGCTCTACCGGCCGGAGCTCGCCTTCCTGCCCATCGGCGATCTCTTCACCATGGACCCGCAGCAGGCGGCGCGCGCCTGCCGGTACCTGGAGGTCCGCAAGGTGGTTCCCATCCACTGGGGGACCTTTCCCAAGCTGACCGGCACTCCCGGCGAGCTCGAGAAGGCGCTCGAAACCTTCGGCATCAAGTGCGAGGTCGTCACCCTGCAGCCGGGCGAGAGGTACTGAGCGAAAGTGGCCGCCGCGCCGGCCGATGGGTGCCGCCGCCCGGTCACCTGCGGTAGTCTTCCCGCGCATGCCGACCAGCACCGTGGAGGACTATCTGAAATGCGTTCTCGTGGAGGAGCAGCGCAACCCGGGGGCATTGGTCACCATGGGGCAGATTTCCTCAGCGCTCGCGGTGGCGCCGGGGACGGTCACCGCCATGATGAAAACCCTGGCCGACAGCGGACTGGTCTCCTACGAACCCTACAGCGGCGTCCTCCTGACGCCCCATGGCAAACAGCTCGCGGCGCACGTGCTGCGGCGCCATCGGCTGGTCGAGCTCTTCCTCGTCAAGGTGATGGGGATGGATTGGAGCGACGTGCATCCCGAGGCCGAGCTCCTGGAGCACGCCGTCTCCGATCGCCTGATCGAGCGCATGGACGAGATGCTCGGCCATCCCTCCGTCGATCCCCACGGCGACCCCATCCCGGATGCCCAGGGAACCCTGGAGGAGCCAATCCTCCAGAGCCTCCTGGGCTGCCAGCTCGGCTTTCGGGTCGAGGTGGCGCGGGTGGGCGACCAGAGCCGCGAGTTCCTCCTTCTCCTGGAACGCCGGAGGCTGAAGCCCGGCAGCCAGCTCCAGGTCGAGTCCCGCGACGAGGTCGCGGATACCGTCGAGCTCCGGCTCGGCACCGGCGAACGCATGAGCCTGGGCTACCGTGCCGCCTCCAAGATCCTGGTGCGGCCGCGAGCCTGAAGCGGACTCCTCAACGCCTTTTCACCAAGTGACGAAGCCAAAGGACGGACATGGAACGACAGCTACACCCACGCGAAGAGTCGTACCGTTGGGCGATCGAGAAACTCGATCACGCGTTCGGCGCGGAGCACGTCAGGATCACCCCCCGCAATCACTACCACGTGATTACGGCGGCCGTCTTCAACGGCTCGGGAGATCGTGCCGTGGAGCTGGCTCTGCGCAATCCCACCTACGATCTGAACAAGAAGAAGGACCGGGAGAAGTATCTCGACAAGTGGATCGCCGAGACCCGGGAGAAGCTCGCCGGCGGCAAGTCCCGGTGAGCCGGCGGCAAGTCCCGGTGAGCCGGCGGCGCCGCCGACCGGCCCTGCCGCGAGCCTAGCCGATCCGGAACCACCGCGCCCGCGCCAGCAGGCCGAGGCGCGAGAGGAGGCCGAGATGAGGCGGGCGCCGCAGCAGGTCGGCGTCGCCGTCCTCGATGAGGCTCAAGAGGCGGAGGGCGGCGAGGAGCGCGAAGACCGCCGCCCGCCGGTACCGGGTGGGCAGGTCGAGGAGTCCTCGCGGCGCCGCCAGCAGACGCCGGCGCAGCCGCTCGCACTCCCGCCGCGCCGCCGCCAGGACGAGCGCCGGGTCGCCCGGCGATTCGGCTAGCTCGCCGGCAGGCAGCGGGCAGCGGTTCTGAGCCAGCTCGGGCCCCAGGTTCTGCAGCGCGTGGAGCCGCACGAGGGCGCCCGCGAAGGCGCTCACGTCGGCCGCGAGCGGCGCCTCGAGGAGACCGGCGCCGACGGCCCGCGCCAGGCGCTCGGCGGCGTCTTCGGCCTCGCGGGCGCT
>DATNKQ010000010.1:0-3547 GCA_035603315.1 Thermoanaerobaculia bacterium | reverse complement strand
ACGACTACCGGCCGCCGGCCGAGGGATCGTGCAGGAGCCGGCGGCTGCTGTACGTGGGGAATTTCGAGCACCTGCCGAATCTGGACGCCTTGGACTACTTGCTGAGCGAGATCTGGCCGCAGGTCCGGCGGCGGGTGCCGGATGCCGAGCTATCCGTGGTGGGCGCCCGGGCAGGCGAGTCGGTGCGCCGCTACGACGGGCGTGACGGGGTCGTCGTCGTGGGGGCGGTGCCGGAAACCAGACCGTACTACCAGCAGGCCCGGGCGTTGGTGGCGCCGATCCGGGCGGGATCGGGGACCCGGCTCAAGATCCTGGAAGCGCTGGCCTGCGAGCTGCCGGTGGTGACGACCACCATCGGCGCGGAAGGAATCGACGGCAGCCCGAGTCTGCACTTCGTGATCGCCGACACCGCGGCGGAATTCACGGAGTGGGTGTGCCGGCTGCTGGAAGACGACGCGCTGTGCGTCCGACTGGGCCGGGCGGGCCGTGAGCTGGTGGAACGTCTCTATAGCTGGGAATACAGCGCCGCAGCCGCGCTGGCCGGTTACACCGGCCTCCTGGACCGCTCGGCGCTCGGCGACAGCGACGACTGGGAGCCGCCCGCCCTGATCCCGGCAATCCCGGAGGCCCCGGAGGTCCGCCCCGCCGCGCCGGAGATCGACGTGTCAGTCGTCATTCCCACGCTCGACGGCGGCGCCGTCCTCGAACGCTGCCTCGAAGCCGTCGGCCGGCAGGAGACGGAGAAGTCGATCGAAGTCATCTGCGTGGATTCGGGATCTTCCGCGGCCGACCTGGAGGCGATGGAGCGCCGCGGCGCCCGGGTGATCCGCAGCGAGCGCAGCCAGTTCAATCATGGTTTGACGAGGGACCTGGGAGCGGCCGCGAGCCGCGGTCGCGTGCTCGTGTTCCTCAACCAGGACGCCGTGCCTTGCGATCTCCAGTGGCTCGACCATCTCACGGCTCCGTTCTTCGCCGCGAACAATTGCGTCGCCGTGCAGGGCGCCATTCGCGAGATTCCCGATCGCGACCGGCGCTTTTATTGGGACTCCTGCGGCGATCGCTTCTATTACACCCGCGAGAGCAAGCGATGGATCGAGCGCTACTTCGGCATCGGCTTTTCGACCGTCAACGCCGCGATTCGGCGGGATGCCTGGGAGCGGCATCCCTTCGGCGACGCCCCGATCATGGAAGACAAGAAATGGCAGCGCGAGGTCGTGGCGGCCGGGCACGGTATCGCGATCGCCTCAGAAGCCGCCGTTTTTCACACCCACGATTACGGCATGAACGCCTTGTGGCGGCGCTGCGAGAGCGAGGGCTTCGGCTGGCGGACCCTGGGAGAGAACTATTCGCCGCGCGACATGCTGTCGGACGTTCTCCAGCCTCGCATCTACGGCGATCTCGTGCGGGGCCTGGCGCGAGGTCAGATCCGGTCGTGGGCGGAAGTCCTCTTTCCCTTGCTTCGGCCTCTGCTCCTATTCCGCGGCAACCACTGGGGCCGGGCGGTAAAGCTGTAGGAATGCCGGACGGTCGGCGGCTCATGCCCGTGGCAGCCAGTCGGCGGCGGTGCCCTCCGGCGGTCGATAGCGCGGAACGGTCAGCGGCGCCCGCAGCGATCCGAGGAAATAACCCGCCAGCGCGTGTCGCCAGCAACGGGCAAAGATCTCGCCATCGGGCGGGAGGTGCTTCTGCCGCGCCGCCTGCACGGCGTGCCGGTAGAACCATGGCAATCCCCGCCGCAACCCTTTCCAGCCGGCGTGCTGCCAGTCGAGGATGGCCTCCGAGAGCGACTGGCCCGCGAAGCGCCGCGCCAGCCAGCGGGGGGTGATGCGCTCCGCGGCCGTTATATGGCGGACGCGGGCTCCGGGGACGTAGAGAATGCGCCCGCCCCCGCGCTCGACGCGCAGGCAGAGCTCGATCTCGTCGCACGACACCAGGCTGTTGCCCTTGTACCCCAAGTGGGTGGAGAAATAGCCGAAGCGCTCGAAGACCTCACGGCGAAAGGCGATGTTGGCGCCGCGCGGGTATTCGTTGTAGGTGAGCGGCTGGATGCCCGGCCCTTTGTCCCAGGCGGTCACGTAGACGAGGTACCGTTCGGTGAACCAGGCCGGGAGCTGCCCCTGGAACCAGGGCTCCACCGGTCCGCCGACGACGAGGGCGTCCTCCTGAAGGAGCGCCTCGACGAGCATGCGCAGCCATGCGGATTCGGGGAAGGCGTCGTCGTCGGCGAAGGCGATGATCTCGCCGCGGGCGTGGCGGATGCCGGCGTTCCGGGTTGCCGAGAGACCGAGCTCGCGCTCCTCGATCACCCGCACCAGGTCCGGCCGGCCGCGGGCGATCTCCTGCGCCACCGCGAGCGTGTCGTCCGTGGAGCAGTTGTCGACGATCAGGACCTCCCAGCGATCGGCCGGGTAGTCGATCGCCAGGAGGGCGGCGCTCGACTGCGCCAGGATCTGCGAGCGGTTGCGGGTACAGACGACGACGCTCACCCAAGGTAGATCGCTCATGCGCTTCCAGTTTGGGCCTGCCGGGCTGCCGGACGTCTGATAGCGTAATCGACGTGGTCGACTCGGGATTGCAGGGCACTTCGGTCTGGAAAGCGCCACTGGCCTTGCGGGCGCGTTACGACATCTGGCGGCAGGGTGGCCGGCGTGTATACCCCGGTTGGGCGACCTACGACGACGTCACACCGCAACTGGCCGAGCATGGCGTGGAAATACTACCCTACCGCATCGACGTGCCCGCCTTCTGGCGCTATGTCGAGGAGTCAGGCTATCGGCAAATGGCCTACTGGGAGGGAGGCAAGGCGCGGGCCGGCACCGAGAAGTGGCTCGAGCACTTCGTCTCCATCGATCTCCTACGCCCCCGGCCGTCGGAAGTCTTTGTCGACATCGCGAGCTGCAGCTCGCCCTTCCCCGACATTCTGCGCGAGCGCTGGGGCTGCCGGACCTATCGCCAGGACTGGTCCTATCCGCCGGGATCGAATGGGGATCGCATCGGCGGGGACGCCGCCGCGCTCCCGCTACCCGCGGAGTTCGCCGACGGTCTGACGCTGCACTGTTCCTTCGATCATTTCGAAGGCGACCGGGACCAACGCTTTCTGCGCGAAGCCGAGCGCATCCTGCGCCCGGGCGGTCGTCTCTGCATCCTCCCGCTCTACACAAATCTCGAGTATTGCCTGCAGACCGACCTGGCGGCCTGGCAGCTGCGCCGCCCGGGGTTCGAGCGCGACGCCCTGATCTGCGTGGCTGATAACTGGGGTGAGGTCCACTGCCGCTTCTACGATCCCGCGCACTTCATCGCGCGGATCCTGGGCAGCTTGAGCCGGCTTCGGCTCTGCCTCTACCGCGTCGAGAACTATCTGGAGGTCGCCGCCGACTGCTACCTGAAGCTCGCCGCCGTATTTTCTGCCTCTTGAAACCACGATCGTGAAGAGCTTGTGAAACGAGTCTCCGTGACGCCGGAAGTGGCAGTCGATTGGACGAAGTGCTTCGCCTACGAGAAGCTCGTCGCGGAAGAGCTCGAGCACTTCTGCGCGCTCGAGGTGACG
>DATNKQ010000148.1:0-14521 GCA_035603315.1 Thermoanaerobaculia bacterium | reverse complement strand
GAGGCGACCGCCGCGCCGCCGCGGGCCGTCCTCCTCCGCTCGACCCTGGAGGCGCGCCTGCGACGGGCCCTGCCGCGCGCCGCCGCCGCGGGGGCCGCCCTTCTCGCCGCCGGCGCCGGCCTGCTGGCCCTCCCTGGCGGCATCGTCCTCGCCTTCGCGGGCCTCTTCGCGGTGATCCTCGGCTTCGCCCTCCTGGCGCCGGCCGCCACCGTCCTCCTCATGCGCCTCGTCGACCGGCCCATGGGGGCGCTCTTCGGCATCCTCGGCCGCATGGCTGCCGGCGGCGTTGTCGCCGCTCTCTCGCGCACCGCCGTCGCCATCGCGGCGCTGGTCATCGCGGTGTCGGTCACCGTCGGCGTGGGGGTGATGATCCGGAGCTTCCGGCAGACCGTCGAGCGCTGGCTGGAGGCCTCGCTCAAGGCCGACGTCTATGTCTCGGCGCCCGGCCGCGGCGGCGGGGGCGGGCTCGACCCCGCCCTTGCCGACCGCGCCGCGACTCTCCCGGGAGTGGTGAGCGTCCACCGCATCCGGCGGGTCGAGCTCCCCGGGGCCGGCGGCCCGCTGCGGCTGCTGGCGATCGAGCTCGATCTCCGCTCGCGCGGCATCGAGCTCCTGCGGGGCGACCCGCGCCTCGTCTGGCCGGCCTTCCAGCACGGCGGCCAGGTGATCGTCTCCGAGCCGCTGGCGCGCCGCCGCGGGCTCGACGCCGGCAGCTTCCTCCGGCTGCGCACCGCCGCCGGCCTGCGCCCCTTCCGCGTCGCCGGCGTCTTCTCCGACTACGCCTCCGACCAGGGGCTGGTGATGATCAGCCGGCCCACCTACCTGGCGCTCTGGCGCGACTCCCTGCTCTCCGGCTTCTCCCTCACCCTCGCGCCCGACGCCGACGCCGATGCCGTCGTGCGCGCGCTGCGGGCCTCGCTCACGGGAGTCGCCGTGCAGTCCAACCGCGCGCTCAAGAAGGGCTCGCTGGAGGTGTTCGACCGCACCTTCCGCATCACCGCCGTCCTCCGCCTCCTGGCCGGCCTGGTGGCCGGGATCGGCGTCCTCTCGGCGCTCATGGCCCTCCAGCTCGAACGCGCCCGCGAGCTCGCCGTGCTGCGCGCCAACGGGCTCACCCCGCGCCAGGTGTGGCAGCTCGTCACCGCGCAGACCGGCCTCCTGGGCCTGGCCGCCGGCCTCCTCTCGGTGCCGGTGGGCCTGGTACTGGCGGCGATCATGATCTTCGTCGTCAACCGGCGCTCGTTCGGCTGGACGATCGGCTTCGAGGTCGCCCCCGCGATCCTCCTGGAAGCCGTCGCCCTGGCCCTGGCGGCGGCTCTGCTGGCCGGCCTCTACCCGGCCTGGAAGATGGCGCGCACGTCGCCGGCCTTGGCGCTGCGCGAGGAGTGAGGAAGGGAGTGAGAAGGGCGACGCGGCGCCCGTCAGGCCGACTTGCGAAGGGCTTCGAGAGTCACCTGCGCCAGAAACTCGGAGCGTGTCAAGCCGTGAGAGCTGGCGCGCGCATCGATCTCCTTCAGGCTGGTCTCGGGGAGCTCGAGGTCGACTCGCACGATCTCGGCCGCGGGGTCGGGAACCGCGACCAGGAAGGCGACGGCTTCCCGGTTCTCCTCCCGAGACATGATCTCCTCGAGGTCACTCGGGGCCGGAAGCGCCTCGCCATCCTCGCGTAGCCCCGCGAGATGGAGCTCCAGGGCCTCCTCGGCGAACCGTCTGGCCTCCTCCAGATCGGCGCCCGCCGTCACACACCCGGGGAAATCGGGGAACTCGACCCCATAGTCGCTGCTCGGATCCTTGCGCAAGAGGGCGATATACGAGGGCATGGCGCGCTCCTAGGAAAGCTTGACTCCCGACTGTTTTTCGATGCTCTTGAGGGTTCCTCGCGGAAGGTCCCTCTTCGGGTGGGGCACCGTAACGCGGCCGGGCCTGGTCGCGTGTTTCAACTGGATGTGGCTCCCCTTCTGAGCCACCCGTGTCCAGCCGGCGGTCTCCAGCCGGCGTAAGACCTCTCGGCTGTCCACTGGACGATCATAGCGCCGGCCTCTGCGTTTGTCCCGACACCAGCACGGTCGCACGGCCGGGTCTGATAACATTTCTCGCCTGACCCGCGCCTGTCTCCCCCTCTTCCTGATCGCGCTCGTCGGGTGCCGCGAGCGACCTCCTGATATCTCGGCGCGGCTTTCGGTGCCGGAAGCGTTGGGAAGCTCCGACGCGGCTTCCGACCTCGGGTTCGCGCGCGCGGCGCCGCCGCGGGTTTTTCACTTCCCTGCCGACCACGGGCCGCACCCGGAGTTCCGCACCGAGTGGTGGTACTACACCGGGAACCTGGCGACCCCTGACGGCCGGGGCTTCGGGTTCCAGCTCACCTTCTTCCGCCGCGCCCTCGCGCCGAGGCCCCCAGACCGCCCTTCTCCCTGGGCTACGAACCAGATCTACCTGGCACACTTCGCCCTCTCCGATCTCGGCGACGGCAGCTTCCGCTCGTTCGAGCGCACGGCTCGGGGGGCGCTGGACCTGGCGGGCGCCCGCGCCTTCCCCTTCCACGTCTGGCTGGACGGTTGGTCGGCCGCCGCGAGTGGCAGCGAGGCGACGTCGATTCGGCTGCGCGCCGCCGCCGGCTCGCCGCCGGTCGCCGTCGACCTCGCACTCGGCCAGGGCAAGCCGCCCGTCCTCGAAGGGGACCGCGGCCTTTCGCGCAAGGGCGCGGAGCCCGGCCAGGCCTCCTACTACTACTCGCTCACCCGCATGCCCGCCGCCGGGAGCGTGCGGGTGGGCGTCCGCTCGTTCGCCGTCCGCGGCCTGGCCTGGATGGACCGCGAGTGGAGCACCGGCTCGCTGGGCCGCGATCAGGTCGGCTGGGACTGGTTCGCGCTGCAGCTCGACGATGGGCGCGACCTCATGCTCTACCGCCTGCGTCGGCGGGACGGCGGCGCCGATCCGGTGAGCGCCGGTACCGTCGTCGACCCTGCCGGCGGCAGCCGCCCGCTCGCCTGGAGCGAGGTGCGCGTGACTGTCCTCGACCGCTGGACGAGCCCGCGGAGCGGCGCCTCCTACCCCGCTCGCTGGCGCCTCGCCCTCCCCGCCCTCGGTCTCGACCTCGACGTCCGGCCGGCCCTCGCCGACCAGGAGCTGGACACCTCCTTCCGCTATTGGGAGGGTGCGGTCATCGTCGCCGGCACGAGCCGCGGCGCGCCGCTCCACGGCCAGGGCTACGCCGAGCTCACCGGCTACGCCGAGAACGGAGCGCGCTGACCAAACCCGGGAATTTGACCTCGCCCCCCGAATCGTTGCACCCTCTTCCCAGAAGATGGAACCGCGAATCAAGGAGAACCGGATGAAGATCGCTCGGAGCGTCTCGTCGTTCGTGCTGTTCGCCGCCCTCGCCGCAGGCTGCCGCACCGCGCCGGAGCGGGCGAGGGTCGTCGAGCCTCCCGCCGCTCCCGCGCCCGTTCCGAACGCCGCGCCGGCGTCACCGGCGCAGCCTGCGCAGCCGCCTCCAGCGCCCGTGGCACCGCCTCCCGCGGCCACTCCCCAACCTGCACCACCGCCACCGCCGGCCGTCGCGCCGGCGCGCCAGGTGGCGCAGTACACCATCGGGCAGTTCCTCGACACCGTCGCCTTTGCTGGCTCGTCTTTCTCGCCCGACGCCGGCAAGATCCTCGTCAGCAGCAACAAGACCGGCGTCTTCAACGTTTACGCCGTGCCGGTCGCCGGCGGCGACCCCGTCCAGCTCACCCGTTCGACCACCGATAACGTCCGCGGCGTGAGCTACTTCCCCGCCGACGAACGCTTCCTCTACACCAGCGACCAGGGGGGCAACGAGCTCAACCACCTCTACGTCCAGGAACGGGACGGCAGTGTCCGCGACCTCACCCCGGGCCAGAAGCTCAAGGCCGAGTGGACCGGCTGGGCGCACGACGACCGCTCCTTCTACGTGCTCACCAACGAGCGCGATCCCCGCTACTTCGACCTCTACCGGTACGCCACCGACGGCTACGCCCGCCAGCTCGTCTACAAGGACGACGGCGGTTGGAACGTCGGCGCCATCTCGAACGACGGGCGCTACGTCGCCCTGGTGAAAACCAACACGACGGCCGACAGCGACGTCTACCTCTACGATGCGCAGAGCGGCAGCAAGAAAATCCTGACGGCGCACCAAGGCGAGGTGAACCACTCCGCCCAGACCTTCAGCCCCGACGGCACGGCCCTCTACTACACGACCGACAGCGGCGGCGAGTTCGCCTACCTGGTGCGGATGGACCTCGCGAGCGGCAAGGTCGAGGAGGTGATGCGGCCGCAGTGGGACGTGCAGTACGCCTATTTCTCTCACGACGACCGCTACTTCGTCGTCGGCATCAACAACGATGCGCGGACCGAGGTACGCCTCTTCGCGGCCCAGGGGATGAAGCCGATCAAGCTCCCCGACCTCCCGCGGGCGGACGTCGACGCCATCGAGTTCTCGCGCGACGGCAAGCTGATGGCGTTCTACGCCGACACCAGCCGGGCGCCGCGCAACCTCTTCGTCGACGACCTGGCGACCGGCCGGACCCGCCAGCTCACCCAGAGCCTCAACCCGGCCATCCACCCCGAGGACCTGGTGGAGGGTCAGGTGGTGCGCTTCAAGTCCTACGACGGGGTGGAGATCCCGGGGCTCCTCTACCGCCCCCTCTCGGCCGACGCCGCCCACCCGGTGCCCGCCATCGTCTGGGTGCACGGCGGGCCGGGCGGCCAGTCGCGGCTCGGCTACGGCGGCCTCCTGCAGTTCCTCGTCAACCACGGCTATGCCGTCTACGCCGTCAACAACCGCGGCAGCAGCGGCTACGGCAAGACCTTCTACGCCATGGACGACCGCAAGCACGGCGACGCCGACCTGGACGACTGCGTGGCGAGCAAGACGACGCTCGCCGGCCTCGGCTACGTGGCGCCCGGCCGCATCGGCATCCTGGGCGGCAGCTACGGCGGCTACATGGTGCTCGCCGCTCTCGCCTTCCGGCCGCGCGAGTTCGCCGCCGGCGTCGATCTCTACGGCGTCTCCAACTGGCCACGCACGCTCGAGAGCATCCCCTCCTGGTGGGAGTCCGAGCGCCTGGCCCTCTACAAGGAGATCGGCGACCCCAAGGCCGACGCCGAGTACCTGCGCCGCATCTCCCCCCTCTTCCACGCCGACCAGATCGAGCGGCCGCTCATCGTCCTCCAGGGCGAGAACGACCCGCGGGTCCTCAAGGTGGAGTCGGACGAGATCGTGGCGGCGGCGAGGAAACACGGCGCGCCGGTCGAGTACCTGGTCTTCCCCGGCGAGGGGCACGGCATCAGCAAGAAGGCCGACCAGGAGCGCGGCTACACGGCGATCCTCGCCTTCCTCGACAAGTACCTCAAGGGCGGCGGCGCGGCGGAGAAGACCGGCCGCTGACGGCTCCCGGCCGCCAGCGGAAGCGCCGGAGGGAGACCCGGCCGCGGGCGTCGAACGACACGCCTTCCGCCTCCAGGAGGAGCCGCTGCAGCTCGTCGCTGTCCGACGAGGTGCGGCGGCTGACCTCGCCCTGCGCGTTGATCACCCGCTGCCAAGGGACGCCCTGTCCCTCCGGCAGCCGGTGGAGGGCATAGCCGACCATCCGCGCGTGCCCGGGCAGCCCGGCAAGCGCGGCAACCTGACCGTAGGTCGCCACCCGCCCCCTGGGGATGCGCCGGACGACGGCGTAGATGAGGGAGTAGGAGACCGACGGGCCGGCCTTGGGCCTCGCTCCGCTCAACCGGGCGCTCAAGCGGGCGCCACGCTCAAGGACGGGAAGAAGATCTCCGGCGGCGGCGGTCGACCGCCGGGGTCAGCCGCTCGACGGCGCCGGCCACCTCGGGCGGCGTCAGGCTCCAGGCGACGACGACGTTGGCGACGGCGTCGAGCTCGAGGAGCGACTTGATCTGCGTCGACTTCGTCCGCAGCTCGACGACCGCCTGCGGGAAGCGGGCGAAGAAGGGGACGACGGTGGCGGCGAAGCGGGTCACCGGCTCCAGGGCCAGGCTGTCGCAATCGTAGCCGGAAGAGAAGTAGAGCGGCTCGCCGCGGGCGCCGCGGATCTTCTCCTCGATCTCCCACAGGAAGTCCTCGTAGTTGACGAAAAGGACGTAGTTGGCCGAGCGGAACATCCCCTGGAGGAAGCAGTACCGGCAGTCGTAGATGCAGTTGAGCATGTGGGAGAAGGAGAGGTTCCGGGCGCCCTCGAAGCCGTAGCCCGGCGGCGTCTCGACGACGAAGTTGCGCTGCTTCCTGGCGAGGATCATCGACGGCCGGCGCTTCTGCAGGCGAAAGCTCTGCGCGCGGCGGTTGAACACCTCGCCGTAACGGGCGCACGGGATCACCTCGTCGTCGGGGAAGCGGCTGCGGATCGCCAGCGTCCGCGGATGGTTGAGGATCTCTTCCTCAATGTACAACATCGATGGCGGCTTCCGTCGGCGGCGCGAGCTCCAAGGGGAGCCGGGAGAGCCGGACCTCGAGGTGGCGGAGAACGTCGCGCGCGGGCGCCGCCGAGCCGCCGGCGGCCGGCGGGAGGGGCTCGCCGGGGGCGAGGACGGCCAGGCGCTGGAGCAGGCGGCGCAGCCGGCGCTGCTCGGTTAGGCCAAAGAGCGAGCGGGCGACGATCTCGCGGTAGCCTGGCGGGTCAGCGGCCAGTGCGGCGGCTTCCAGCGCCAGCTCGCCGAGACCGCGGCCGAAGCTCTCGATGGCGTCCAGGTGCCGCGCCACCAGCTCCTCGACGAAGGGGGCGGACGGCGGGCCGGAGACGTTGGCCTCGGGATTGTCGGAGATGACGGCGAAGGCGTGGACGAGCTCGGCGGTCGAGAAACGGCAGGCGGTCGGATAGAAGCCGGCGGCCTCCGTCTCGTAGACCCAGGGCACCTCGTACTCCTCTTCCCGGCGCTCGACGGTCAGGAACGGCGCCGTCGGGCAGGGAGCGTCGATGACCAGCGGCGGATACCAGGCGAGCCCGCTCGCCCGGTCGTCGACCTTGTGCGCCAGCAGGAGCTCGCCCAGCGTGCGCCGGCTGTGCCCGCCGATGCCGACGTGCAGCCAGGGCCGCCCCAGCTCGCCGCCCGCGGCGAGGTGGAGATAGGCGGTCGCGGCGGCCGCCGCGGCCTTGCCGAAGCCCGCCACGACGAGCCAGGCCGCTTCTCCGCGGAAAATCCGGAACGCATGGCTCTCCCCCACCGGCTCCAGACGGAAGCGCTCGGCGATGGGGCGGGCTTCGGCTTCGAGAGCGACGACAAAGCGGATGGCTGGATCGGACACGTTCCCCCCGAGACCGTCACCTCTCCGCAAGCAAATCCCGTACCCTTGCACTCGGCCGCGGCGCGCGGAAACCGGCGCCAACGAGAAAAGGCCACCCGTCCGGGTGGCCCATCTCGACTTCTCGTGCCGCGCCGCGGTTACCGGCGCGGGGTCTCGTTTCAGGCGATCTTGGTGACGTTCTCCGCCGCGGGGCCCTTGTTGCCCTGGACAACGTCGAACTCGACGCGGTCCCCCTCGGCGAGGCTCTTGAAGCCCGAGCCCTGGATCGCGGAGTGATGGACGAAGCAGTCCTTGCTGCCATCCTCCGGCGTGATGAAACCAAAGCCCTTGCTGTCATTGAACCACTTCACTTTTCCCGTGTTACGCATTCTGTCGTTCTCTCTTTCCGTTGCCACTAACAAAAGGGACCCGGTCACAACCAGGTCCCTTTCGAAAGTTCTTGGCTTGACGCCAGGGAGCCACCTCGGCCCCTAGGCAAAGCAGACTCTACCGCAAAGCGGTGCCGCCTGTCAACCGGAGGGTGGTCGCGCCAATCGACGAGCCCGCGGCGGACGCCGTGGATGAAATCGGTGTAGGCGGGGCGTCGCAGGCGTCGTGAGCGAAAGGGCGCTCGAGGTGGCGCATCGAAACCTGATCCGGGACGGGGCGCCGGCCTCACCCGGTTGTCTTCCGCAGGATCAGATGGCGGTAGGCGCCGCCGACGGCGGGCTCGTCATGGGCCACCTCCAGCGGCGCGCCGGAGGCATTCAGGATGTCGCCCATCCGGCGGTTGGTGCTGGTGAAGACGGTGTCGAGGAGAGCCAGGGCGGCGCGGCGCGGCAGGGAGGGGCGGAGGCCCTCGGGGAGGAACTTGTCGAAGACCGCGATGCGGCCCCCCGGGCGGAGCACCCGCGCGGCCTCGGCGAGGCAGCGCTCCGGGTCGGGGATCACCTCCAGCACCATGTGGAGGATCGCGGCGTCGAACGAGCCGTCCGCGAGGTCGAGAGCGCGCCCGTCCATCTGCCGCAGCTCGACGCCCGGACGCAGCCGGGCCTGGGCCTGTTTGAGCATGGCAGGGGTGAGATCGACCCCCAGCACGCCGACGTCGGCGGGGAGGAAGGGGATGTCAGCCCCGGTGCCGCAGCCGAGGATGAGGACCCGCTCGCCGGGGACCAACCGCAGCAGCTCGATCGATCGCCGGCGCTCGGCGGGGAACTTGGTGACGCGGTCGTAGTGCGGCGCCCACAGCGTGTAGCGGAAGCGTTGCCAGGCGTTCGGGGGCATGGTCGGGAGAGCCAGGGTAGGGCATGGCGCGATTCCGCGCAAGTGGACTTCAGGCTAAGATCGCCGGCGCGGAGGAAGAGCGCATGAGAGCACGCGGAGGACATGCCCTGTGGCCCCTGGCCCTGACGGCCCCGTTCGTCCTGCTGGCGCTGCCGGCCACCGCCGGCACCGCTCCGGCGCGGTCATTTGCCGTCGACTACACCGCCACCCTCGAGGCGCCGCCGGGGGTGAAGAGGGTGGAGATCTGGCTGCCCTACCCGGAGAGCGACGAGCACCAGCGCGTGTCAGGCGTCAAGGTTACCGCCCCCGGCCGCTACGAGGTCGCCAAGGAGCCGGTGCACGGCAACTCTATCCTCCACCTGACGCTGGACGCCCCCGCGGAGCCCAAGGTCGACGTCCGCTTGAGCTTCCAGGTCGAGCGCTCCGAGTACCGGCGCCACGATCTGCCGCCGATGCCGGCGGCCACGGGCGCCGCCTATACCGGCGCGGCCGAGGACCGCAGCAAGCCGGCGCCGCCACCGGAGGTCGCCCAGTGGCTGCATCCCGATCGCCGGGTGCCGCTCGACGACACCATCCGCAAGCTGGCGCAGAAGGTGACCCTCGGGCAGCGCGGCGACCTCGCCAAGGCGCGGGCGATCTACGACTACGTGGTCGCCACCATGTCCTACGACAAGAGCGGCACCGGCTGGGGGAACGGCGACATCTACTGGGCCTGCGACGCCAAGCGCGGCAACTGCACCGACTTCCACGCCCTCTTCATCGGCCTCGCGCGGGCGGTGGGAATCCCCGCGCGCTTCGAGATCGGCCTGCCGCTGCCTGCCGAGCGCGGCGGCGGCGAGATCGCCGGCTATCACTGCTGGGCGGAGTTCTACTTAGCCGGCTACGGCTGGGTGCCGGTCGACGCCTCGGAGGCGAAGAAGCATCTGGACAAGAAGGAGTACTTCTTCGGCGCGTTGGACGAGAACCGGGTCCAGCTCTCGGTAGGGCGCGACCTCTGGCTCAGCCCGCGGCAGGCCGGCGAGCCGCTCAACTACTTCGTCTATCCCTACGTGGAGATCGACGGCAAGGCGGACGCCAAGGTCGCGCGGAGCCTCCGCTTCCAGGACCTCCCGCCGGCGGCGGCCGGCGCCGGCCGCTGACCGCCGCCTAACCGGCCGCGATCGAGACGACAAGGGGACATGTTCGTCGGTCACTTCGGGCTGGGGCTGAGCGGCAAGGCCGCGACGCCTCGGGTCTCGCTCGGCACCTGGTTCCTCTCGGTACAGTTCCTTGACCTGCTGTGGCCGCTCTTCCTCCTGCTGGGCTGGGAGCACGTGCGGATCCGCCCGGGGATCACCCGTCTCACCCCGCTCGACTTCTACGACTACCCCTGGACCCACAGCCTGGCCGGCGCCCTCGCCTGGTCGCTGGCTTTCGCCGGCGTCCACTTCGCGCTGCGCCGGCGGGCCGCCGTCGCCGCCCTCCTGGGGGCCGGCGTCCTCTCTCACTGGGTGCTCGACCTCCTCGTCCACCGGCCCGACCTGCCGCTCTTGCCCGGACGCGGACCCTATGTGGGGATGGGGTTGTGGAACTCCCCGGCGATCGAGATCGCCGCCGAGCTCATCCTCTACGCCCTGGGAGCCGTCCTCTACCTCCGTTCGACGCGCGCCAAGGACGGCGCCGGGCGTTTCGGCATCTGGGCGCTGCTGCTCCTCCTCCTGGTGATCTGGCTGAGCAGCGCCTGCGGCCCGCCGCCCCCGAGCCCGACCGCGCTCGCTTGGATGGCCCTCGGGCAATGGCTCTTCATCTTCTGGGCCTACCGCATCGACCGTCACCGCGAGCCGCGCGGCGCGCCCGCCTGAGGTCGGACCGGCGACGCTAGAAGGCGTTCCGCTGCTGCGTCACGTCTCCCCGGCGGCCGAAGAACGCGGCCTCGGAACAGCGTTCGAAAAACTCGAGGACGAGACTGGGATCGAGGTGGGCCAGGCGGTGGTAGAGGCGCAGTGCGGTCTCGGCCTCCGTCTTCCAGGCGGAGCAGCGCGCCTCGGAGGGCGCGCGCCGGTCGGCGGCGTCGAGCGGCGCCGCCGCCAGAAGGCTGTGGCTGCAGATGCGGCGCGCCCAGCAACCGGCGCAGGGAAAACCCTGGGCGCGCTCGCCGCCGAAGAGGACGGAGTCGGCGGGCTCGCTGTCCTCCAAGCCGAGCCACATGTCGGGCTCGGCGCCGTCCCAGTTCGCCGCCGTGGCGAAGGGAAGGACGGCTCCGAGCTCGTAAGCCGGCCCGGAGTCCAGGGAACGCTCGGTCAACGGCTCGCTCCGCATGAGGCGGCGGACGATGCGGGTCAGCGGCTCGAACTCGATCGGCAGCTGGTGGCTGCTGAGCGCGGCGCAGATCTCCTCCTGCACCGCCTGGAGGTCGCCGCGGTAGGCGTGCGGCTCGATGCCGGGCGCCCAGCCGCTCTCCGCGCGCGCCTGGAGCGGCACGACGTCGAGGTGGCGGACTCCCGTCTCCGTCGCCCACTTCCAGAGATCGAGCAGACGGACCCCGACGGCCAGCACGACCTGCGCCGTCACCTGATCGGCGACCCCGGCGAGCGCGCGCACCCCCTGCTCCGTCCGCTCCCACACCCTGAGGTCGGACGGAACGCTCGCCGGCTCGGGACTGTCGGACGGCTCTCCCGCCGGGCCGGCGCCCTCGAGGATGGGGCGGAGGGGAAAGCTGCCGCACTGCAAGCGTACGTGGACGAACGGATGCTCGCCGAGGAAGGCGGCCACTTCCGGCGCCGCCTCCCAGGCGTCGAGAGCCAGCTCGAACTGCACCTGCTGCCGGGCGCCCGCCGCCCAACGGCCCGCCTCGGCGATGATCCGCCGCAGCAACGAAGCGCCGGGAAATCTCCCTTCCCACGAGAGGTGGAGGGTGATACGCGGGGCGCCCAGCCCTTGCTTGAAAACGGCCTCGACGGCCTCGGCCGCGCTCTCCTCGGTGGCCAGGTCGACGCGCGCGTGGATCTCGCTCCCCCGGCGACAGATGGCGCCCGGCCCCCAGCTCTCGCCCAGCGGCGGCGCGGCCTCCCGGGTGTCGCCTCCCCCCCAGCGCTCCGAGGTGATGAGGTCCTCGTCCACCAGCCAGCTCAACAGGTCGTCGTCGAGGTCGCCGGTCTCGAGCGCCGGGGCGACGTAGAACTGCAGCTCCTCGGGAACGCCGAGCACCGCCGCGCGCTCGAGGTCGTAGATCAGGCTGCACGAGCCGTCGCCGTCGATCAGCGGGTAGATGGCGCGCTGGCGCAGGGCACCGGGCATGGGCATCGAGGCGGTATTCATCGGAATGTCCCTTTTTGGCTTCGCGCCTTCTTGGCTTCGCGGCCTTCAGTCTTCGCGCAGCTCTCTTTCCGTCGCTTAACAACGGATCGGTATCGCTACTAGTCTAGGTTGCCGCAGGGGGGTGATTGGGGGACAAAATCGACGCGAAAAATTCGCGCGGCGCACCTGCTAAGAATCAGAAATCGCGAATAGTTAGCGCCCGCGGGCCTCAGTGCCGCAGCCAGCGGTCGAGCCAGGCCAGCACGGTCTCGTGCCAGAGGATGCTGTTGGCGGGTTTCAGCACCCAGTGGTTCTCGTCCGGGAAGTAGAGAAACTCGCTGGGGATGCCTCGGCGTTGGAGGGCAGTGAAGGCGGCCAGCCCCTGGGAATCGGGGATGCGGTAGTCGCGGCCGCCGTGGATGACCAGCATGGGGGTCTTCCAGCGGTCAACGAAGCGGGCCGGGTTGTCGCGCTCGTGGCCCTCCGGGTTCTGCCAGTAGGGACCTCCCTGCTCCCATTCCGCGAACCACAGCTCCTCGGTCGAGTAGTACATCATCCGCTGATCGAAAGTCCCGTCGTGGGACACCAGGCAGCGGAAGCCGTCCGGCCAGTTGCCGGCGATCCAGTCGATCATGTAGCCGCCGTAGGAGGCGCCCAGGGCGCAGGCGCGGCTGCCGTCGATCCACGGGTTGCCGGCCAGGGCGGCGGCGAGACCCTTCTGCAGGTCGACCAGCGGCTTGCCTCCCCAGTCCTGCCGGATGGCGTCGGTGAATGCCTGCCCGTAGCCGGTCGAGCCGTGGAAATCGACCATCACCACCGCGTAGCCGGCGCCAGCGTACGGCTGCGGGTTCCAGCGATAGTGGAACTCGTTGTGCCAGGACCCCTGCGGTCCGCCGTGGATGAGGAAGGCCAGGGGGTAGCGCTTGGCGGCGTCGAAGTCGACCGGTTTGACCACCCAGCCGTGCACCCTGTCGCCCCCCGCCCCCGCGAACTCGAAGGTCGCCGGCTCGCCCATACGGACGGTCGCCAGCTCGGCGCCGTTCAGATCGGTGATCCGCTTCATGCCGCTGCCGTCCGGCCGCACGGTGTAGAGCTCGGCCGGCGAGCGCAGGTGATCGCGGGCGAAGACGAGGCGGTCGCCCGCCCATGCAGGGCCGTGCACCGACCCCTCGCGGACCAGCTCGCGCACCGCGCCGCTGGCGACGTCGATGGCGAAGAGCGGCACCTGCTGGACGGAGGCCGCGGCGGCGTAGAGGGTGCGGCCGTCGGGCGAGAAGGCGATCGAATCGGGCGAGCGGTCCCAATTCTCGGCGAGGACCCGCGTCTTGCCGTCGGCCAGCGAGCGGAGGACGATCCGGAAGCGGTCGGATTCAAACCCGGCGCGCGACATGGCGAGGTAGGCGAGAGTCCTGCCGTCGGGAGAGAACACCGGCTGGGTGTCGGTGGCCGGGTTGCCGGCCGTCAGGTTCTCCGGGGCGCGGGAGCCGTCGGCCGGCACCCGGTAGAGATCGAAGTTGGTGGACCACGACTCCTCGCGGCCGGCGACCTTGATGGTGAAGACGACCGTCCGGGAGTCGGGCGAGAAGGCCATCTCCTCGGGGCCGCCGAAGGGCTTCGAGGGGGCGTCGCCGTCCATGCCGCGGGTGAGGTCGGCGGGCTCCGCCGCACCCGCGCCGGCGCCCGCCGCCGGCACCGCGAAGAGGTGCGAGCGCAGACCGTCCGCCCAGCTGTCCCAGTGGCGCACGAAGAGGCGGTCGTAGAGGCGGCCGCTGGCCGGCGTCTTCGCCTTCTTGTCCAGCCGCTCGCGCGTGCAGGCGAGCGTCGGGCAGTCGACGTAGACGTCCATCGACACCAGCAGGCGCTGGCCGTCCGGCGACACCACGAGGCTGTTGACGTCGAGCGGCAGGGAGGTCACCCGCACGGCCTCGCCGGCGGCGCCGGCCGCGGCGGGCAGGCGCCAGA
Organism: Thermoanaerobaculia bacterium; assembly: GCA_035603315.1. Classification (GTDB taxonomy): domain Bacteria; phylum Acidobacteriota; class Thermoanaerobaculia; order Multivoradales; family UBA5704; genus DATNKQ01. The sequence goes on along the minus strand of DATNKQ010000148.1, from coordinate 744 downwards.
CCTGCTGCGATCCGGAGCGGGTGGACAGGAAGTAGAGGCTCTGCCCGTCCGGCGACCAGCGCGGGTTGGAGTCCGCCGCCGCGTCGTTGGTCAGCTGGGTGAGGCCGCCGCCGTCGATCGCCACCCGGAAGAGGTCGGTGCGCCCCCGGTTGGCCTCGAAGTCCGTCGTGCGCGCCACGAAGACCACCTGATCGCCCTTGGGCGACGGCTGCGGATCGCTGATCCGCCGCATCGCCTGCAGGTCGTGCACGGTGAAGGGGTGCGAGGGGGCCGCCGCGGCCTGTGCTGCTGGAGCCGAGGAGATCCAGGCCGAGCAGGCGAGACAGGCGAGGGCGAGAGTCGGCTGGCGCATCGGGTTCCTCCGCTCGGGTCGCTGAAGCGCTACGGAGACGGCGTGCGGATGATAGCCGAAAGCGGCTTCACCCCGCCGCAGGCGCGCTGGAGGTCCCAGGCCTCGATCGCCTCGTCGGCGTAGAGCGGCTCGCCCCACAGCCCCTCCAGGCGCCGGGCGAGACCTTCCCCCATCGCCCGGTACTCGCGGCGGGAGGGGCGGTCCATCGGCACCGGCGGCGGAAAGGCGGGGCCTGCGACCCGATCTTCCTCGCGAGCGATGTGCAGGTGGACGACGAGATAGCGGGCGCCGCTGGCGCACATCGCCCGCGGCTGCGGCGCCACCATGTTGTGAAGGCCGGCGCGCACGAGGAGCTGCTGCGGGGTCGCCGCGATCACCCGGCGATGGTGAGA
>DATNKQ010000613.1:0-2796 GCA_035603315.1 Thermoanaerobaculia bacterium | reverse complement strand
GCCATCGCCTTCGCATTTCGAGCTAGTTGCCGCGCCACACTCACGCGGCATGGACGTCGAGGTCGATTCAGATGTGTACAAGATCGCGTTGGATATCCCGCCCCAAGATTGTGTCATCGAGGTGTTAGCAAGCACCTCCATCGGAACAAGCGAGCCCGCAGCAGTCCATCTGAAATGGGCTGGCAGCAAGTCCCCTTTGTTCAAGCCGAGGCTTTGGATCTTGGCGGCCGGTCTCTCGATCTATGGGAACCGCGATTATGCTCTTGAGTTTCCCGCTAAGGACGCGCGCGACATCTCCAACGCCTTCAAGCAGCAGGAGGGAAGCTTCTATACGAGCGTAGCATCGCGCGTCATGGTAGATGGTCAAGCCACTCGAAGCGCGATCCTGGACGGACTGCGATGGTTGGAACACGAGACGGGTCGCCGAGATGTCGTCCTCATATTTCTCGCCGGGCACGGCATCAATGACTCCAAGACCGGCGAATACTGGTTCCTTCCGTACGACGCAGATCTAGATCCCAAGCATAGGGTTGTCGTGTCCGGTCGCGAGGTACGAGAGCGCCTATCCGCTATCAAGGGCCGAATCGTACTACTCCTTGACACCTGCCATGCTGGCAACCTTAGCTTGGGCAAGAGCGCGCGTGATCTGGTTGACGTGACACGCTTCGTCAATGAGCTAACCGCCTCGGGCAGCGGCGTCGTCGTGTTCTCTGCGGCCGGGAGTAAGGAGCGATCGCAAGAGCTACCTGAGTGGGAAAATGGCGCGTTTACGAAAGCAATTCTAGATGGTCTCTCAGGAGCCGCAGATCTCGACGGTGACGGCGTTATCTCCATGGCTGAAATCGATCAGTACGTCTCTAAGCGGGTCAGGGAAATGACGGCTGGAGAGCAGATTCCCGTTGTCGCCATGCCAGTCGCAATAGACAATTTCACGCTTGCCGCCGCTGGCTCAGGTAGACAACGCTAGAGCGGGGGCGCCAATAAAACACCGCCTCTAACTCGTTGCTGATAATCGAGGGATAGCCAGATTGGAAAGCAATCACGCATCCATCGGCCGGCCCACCGCCGGTGTCGGCAAACCTTGGGCGACAGGTGCTTGGCGGCCTCGGAGATGATTTCGAGTTGGCGCTCTATCTGAGCCTCTGCACCGAGCATCCAGCCCATCTTCTCTTCAAGCACCGACCGCCGCGCTGGGTTCGCCGAAGAGTTGTCCAAGGCCACTGAACTGCTGCTGGCCACCTTTGAGAAGCCAGCGGGTGACGAAGAGGACCTCAAGGTTCTCGACGGCGCCGGTGTGAGGGTTCCGGCGTGCCGCGACGTTGTAGGCCAGTTGCTCGGTCTCCTGTTCGGGGTAAGGGGACACCTTGCTGATGTAGGGGGTGTCGCCCATCTCGTCGTACTCGAAGCTCAACGGCGCTTCGATTCGAGACCTCCCGCTCGGGAACTCCTCGTCGGCAGGAACCTGGCGATCATCGGGTATCCCATCCAGTCTAGCGTGCAGGCCGCTATTCAGCGTGAAAACGGCTTTGCACCGAGATGGGCGTCCTGTGACGCCGATCGGAGCCCTTTCGCGCTGCTGGGCGGGATTTCGCGATGGCGGGCAGCTTTTCGGCTTGGCGGGCGCTTTTCTACCGCGGTGGGAGCCTTGAAACCGTTTCAGGGCTCTTAATACGGTGAAATCCGTCCGTGGAGCGAGACGGGGCTCCCATCTGCGCCGCAAGTCTCCTGTTTCCGATACAAACGCCCTGTCGGCTTAGCAAAGCTCCCTCCGCCGATCCACGGCGTCTGCCAAGCAGTACGGAGCCCTGACAGCGATAATTTCGTCCGTGGAGCGATACAGGGAGAAAAATTCGTGGGGATCGGCTCGCCCTTGTTGGGGAAGGGCCCGCCCTTCTTGGGGAAGGCCCCTTCCCCACTTTGGGAAGGCCTCGCCCTTTTTGGGGAAGGCCCTTCCCTTCATCGGGCGCCGCTCGCCCTTCTTTGGGCGAGCCCGCCCTTCTTGGGGCGCCGGCCGTACTTCTTTGGGCGACCGTCGCCCTTTCTGGGCAGGGGGTCTCCCCGGCTCGTGACGGCCTCCCCCCGGCGGGTGGCCGGGCGACTTCGGACCTGCCCTCCACCGTTGCCGCGGCCTCGAAACGGCGCCTGGCGGCGCCGGGAGATCCTACCAGGAAACCAACTCGAAGGCGGAGATATTTCGCCGGCCGTCGCCGATCGATCGCCGGGCCCTCAGGCGGCGCGGTTCTTGTCTTCGATCAGCCGGTTGGAGCGGTAGACGTAGTGGAGGCCGGAGGCGAGGGTGAGGCCGGCGACCAGGTAGACCACGCCCAGGGCCACCGGCTCGAGGTCCGGCAGGAGGGCCGAGAGGAGCACCAGCACCACCGCCGCCACCTGGGCGACGGTGGTGATCTTCGACAGCAGCGAGGGCGGGAAGCGCTTCACTCCGAGGGCGAGGAGCATCACCATGGCGACCACCACCAGCAGCACGTCGCGGGCGATCACCAGGACGGTCACCCACACCGGGATCGGCGTGCCGTGGCTCAGGCCGGGGATCGCCAGCACCACGTAGGCCGAGGTCAGGAGGAGCTTGTCGGCCATGGGGTCGAGGTAGCTGCCGAGGAGCGACTGCTGCCGGTAGATGCGGGCGATGGCGCCGTCCAGCGCGTCGGTGACGCCGGCGGCGAGGAAGACGAGGAGCGCGCGGCGCGGATGCCCCTCGACGAGCGCGATGATGAAGAAGGGCACCAGCGCCATCCGCAGGAGCGACAGCAGGTTGGGGATGGTCAGGCTCATGGCGGG
>DATNKQ010000607.1:0-10283 GCA_035603315.1 Thermoanaerobaculia bacterium | reverse complement strand
TAGTCGAGGTTCTTGAGCACCAGCGCGAGGTGGTCCCCTCCGCGGTCCCGCCGATAGCGCTCGCGGTCCAGGGTCGAGAGGTTGATCGACAGGAACCGCAGGCCGCCCATCTCGACCAGGTCGTCGATGCGGTCCGGCGTCAGGCCGGAGCCGTTGGTGAGGACGGCCGGCGGCAGGCCCGCGCTCTTCAGCGCCCGCACCTGGTCGACGAAGCGGCGGTCGGCGGTCGGCTCGTTGTAGTTGATCATGAAGACCGCTTCGATGGTGTTGCGGAAGGCGCCCAGCTCGCCGACGATCCGCTCGTACAGCGCGGTCGGCATGAAGTAGTCGTCGCGCGGCGCGATCGACACCGGACAGAAGTAGCAGGCCTGGTTGCAGACGGTGTGGGCCTCGAGCGAGACGTACTTGAGGAGGAACCGAGTGGAGGGGTCCTCCGCCGCCGGCAGGAGCCATCCCTCCGCGGCCAGCCAGGAGAGCTCGCCGGGCGCGCAGTCGACCGCCGGCCCGCCGGCGTCGATCATCTGCCGCAGCGCCACGTATCCGCGCTCGCCGGCCAGCAGATTGCGGTCGGTCAGCGGGTTGTGCACGCGGTCCTCGGCGGCATGGAGGAACGGGTTGAGCTGCCACGCGGGGCCGACGGCCGGACCGGCAGCGAGAAGCGGGGAGGGCGCGGTCTTGATCATCGGAAGGTTGTCGGGAGCAGCGTCATCGGGCGACGGTCTGTTCTACGGCGGAATCGCTCCGCACGTCCACGTCCCAGCGATGACCGATCCGGAGGAGACCGAAGGCATAGGAGGGGCTCTCGACCGTGAAGGCGCGCTGCAGGAGCCGCTGGTCGTAGATGTGGAGTCCCCCCTCGTCCAACAGGAAAATATACAACGTGAACTCCCCCTTGACCAAAGGCAGCGCGGGGATGAGGAAGCGGGCGGCGTAGCGCCGCTGGCCGGCGAGCGGCGGCAGGCCGTCGGCGAAGGTGGCGAACGAGCTGACCTCGACCCCGTCGATGCGGTTGATGCCGACGCCGACGTGGAAGCCGAGGCGCGGGTCCTCCGCCTCCCATTCGATCTCGATCTCGAGCGGATCTCCGACCGCGAGGAGCGGCCGCGCTCCGCCGGCGCCGGCGACCCGGGCACCGGTCAGGCGGGCGGGACCGGCCGGCTTCGCCGCCGCCTCCGCAGCGGCCTCCGGCGAGGCCGCAGCCGCGGCTCCGCTCTTCGCCAGCAGAAAGTTCTCGTACTCGCGCACCACCTCGTGGACCGGCCCCAGCGCGGCCGCGCGGCCCTGGCGCAGCCAGAGCGCGCGCTGGCAGAAGGCCGACACGTAGTACATGGCGTGCGAGCAGAAGAGGAGGGTCCCGCCGGACTCGACGAAGAGGCTCAGGCGGTCCATGCACTTCTTCTGGAAGTAGCCGTCGCCGACCGACAGCGCCTCGTCGATGATGAGGATGTCGGGCTCGATCTGGGTGGCGATCGAGAACCCGAGCCGCATCGCCATGCCGGTCGAGTAGACCTTGACCGGCTGGTCGATGAAGTCGCCGAGCTCGCTGAAGGCGACGATGGCGGGCATCTTTCGCCGCAGCTCCTCCTCGGAGAGGCCCAGCATGGCGGCGTTGAGGACGATGTTCTGGCGCCCCGTGAACTCGGGGTGGAAGCCGGAGCCCAGCTCGAGAATGGACGCCACCTTGCCGGCCACCCGCGCGACGCCCGAGGTGGGGACGGCGATCCCCGCCAAGATCTTCAGGAGAGTGCTCTTGCCGGCGCCGTTCTCGCCGATGATCGCCAGCCCCTGCCCGGCCGGCAGCGAGAAGCTCACGTCCTCGAGGGCATGGAAGTCGCGGTGGCGGGGACGCCTAAAGGCGATCTCCCGCAAGCGGTCCCAGGGGGTGGCATAGACCCGGTATCTCTTGGTCAGGTGCTCGGCGGCGACGGCGGCGTCCATGCCGTTGGAATTGTACGCCATCGCTTCAATCCGCCTGCGGCCGGAGGAGGGCGATGGGCACCCCCAGCGCCAGGTAGCAGAGGGCGGCGAGCAGGAAGCAGCGGCTGATGCCGAAGGTCATCGAGAGGACGACGGCGAGGACGCTGCCGAGGACGCCGAAGGCGCCGTTCAGCCCCCACATCCACGACATGGCAGCCGCCGACCGCGAGCGGACGAGGCGCATGCCGACGGGGAAGCAGAATCCCAGGAGCACCCCCGCGGGGACGGTCAGGGCGGAGACCAGGGCCACCTTGAGCGACAGGGAGGCGCCGGCGAAGCTCGCCGCCGTGAAGCGGACGAGGAACGGCAGCGCCACGAGCGCCGGCGCGACGACGAGCGGCAGGAAAAGCGGCGCCCTCCCCCGCAGGGGCAGGGCGTCCGAGAGCCAGCTGCCGATGCCGGCGGCGACGATCAGCGACATCAGGGTGACCACCATCGAGTGGATGGGATGACCGAGGAAGCTCGAGAAACGCTGCATGAGGGCGATCTCGACCAGCATGAAGCCGACGCCGATGAGCGAGAAGTAGGCGGCCGCGGCGGCGAACGCCCCCGGCGCCAGGCCGTGCCCCCTTCCCCGCGCCAGCAGCGGGACGAGGATCGTCGCCGTCACCAGCGCCAAGACCACCAGGAAGATGGCCGCCAGGCTGTCGGTCGCCCGCAGGTTGCCCTCGATCACCCCGCCTGCCCGCTCGCGGGCGAAGTCGCGCCGGAGCCAGGCCGCGGGCCGCAGCATGTTGAAGAAGAAGGGCCGGTCGTCGGTCGGCGGCTCGAGCTGCAGGAGCGGATGGCGGGTGGCGGCCGCCAAGTCCGCCTTGTTCCGCGCCTCGACGATCTTCCCCAGCGCCGCATTGGCGACCGGCTCGCCGGGCAGGACGAGAAACGAGAAGCCGTAGCGGGCTGCCGCCTCGCGCAGCCGGGCGACGTCGTCGGCCGTGAAGGGGTCGCGGGCGAGGATCAGGGTCGAGAGGCGGCCGGCGGTGGCGAGGACGATGTGGTCGCGGGGCGTCGGCCTGCCCTCTTCCATCAGGGTCGCGGCAGCGAGCGAGAGCAGGCGGGCGGTCTCGCCGGGATCGTCCGGCGAGTACCAGCGCGACACCGCCAGGAGGCCGCTGGGCCGTAGGCGCCGTAGGAACAGCCGCCACGCCTGGACCGTGTACAGCCCGTTCTCCGTCAGCGTCATGGCCCCCGCCGACGTCGAGGCCCAGGTGTCGACGAGCGCCATCTGCAGGAGGTCGAAGCGCGCCGGGGAGCGCGCCAGATAGGCCCGGCCCTCGTCATGGACCAGGGTCACTTCCGGGCGGTCGGCGAGCCCGGCGAACTGCCGCAGGTCGCCTTCCAGGAGGTCCAGGAAGAGCCGGTTGACCTCGATCCCGGTGACGTGGGGACTGCCGAAGGCAAGGGCGGCGAGGACGTCGCGGCCCCCGCCGACGCCGATCACCGCCACCTCGCCCTGCCCGCGGAGCTGAAAGGCCAGGTTGGTGAGGTCGTAGCGGAGCCAGTCGAGCCCGCTCCCCGGCTCCAGGCGCGTGCAGACGGTGAAAGCGCCGCCGTCGATCCGCAGCGGTATCTGCTCGACCTGCGCCGGCGGGGTCGCGCTGCCGGCGCCCCAGAGGGCGGGCGTTCCCCGGGCGGCGGCGCGCGCCGTCACCCGCGAGTGGCTGTTCCAGCGGTCGTAGAGGACCGGCGCCGGCACCGGGTTGCCCTTCATGATGCCGATCCAGAAGAGGCGAGGATAGAGGGAGCGGTTGGCGAAGGCCACGAAGAGGAGGGCTGCGGCGAGGGCCAGCGAGGCGATCACCCTGCCGCGCCCGGCGGCCAGGCGGTAGGCGGCGGCGCCGAGACCGGCGAGCGCGGCGAGTAGGAAGGTGACGGTCGTCGGATCGGCGCGCTCGAGCAGGAGGATCGCCGCGGCGCAGCCGAGGCCGGCGCCCAGGAGATCGGCGGCGTAGACACGCCCGATCGGCAGCGGGACACGGGTCAGCGAGACGGCGACGACGACCCCGGCGAAGCAGAACGGCGCCGCCAGGAGGCCGCTGGCGAAGGCCAGCGTCCAGAGGTCCATGGGCTGGGTGGTGAGCTGGGTGGGAACCCGGATGGCGAGGACGGCCAGGTGGGAGAGCGGCATGCTCAGGGCGAAAAAGGTGGCGAAGCGGCTCACTTGGGCGAGCGCCGCCGCCTCGGTGAACCGCTCGGGCCGGAGGTAGGCGAAGACGGCGCCGGCGGTCATGCCCAGCATGGCGAGCGAGATCGCCAGGAAGGCCAGGTGGTACCAGGTGATGACGCTCAGGAGCCGGGTGTCGACCACCTCGAGGACGAGGGTCGCGAGGGCGGTCGCGAAGAGGCCGCAGTAGAAGGCTCTGGGGTTATGCATGGGCCGTATCAGGTCTACGGACAGCGCCCGCTCTGTAACGAAAAGGCCGCCGGATGGTCGATCCGGCGGCCCGTGGGACCAGGGCTCTCTGGGATGAGGCGGCCCGTTAGCGCGTGTGCCCGACGATGTAGGCGGGGTCGTTGGTCGTCGTGCTGACCACCTGTCCGGCCGCCAGGATCTTCCCGCTGTGCACCACGATCTGCACGGTGAAGCCGTTCTGCACGCCCGCCGCCGGCAGCGGATGGTCGTTCGGGCGGAAGAACCGCGCCTTGCCCGCCGGCACGGCATAGCCCTTGACCTGGCCGATGATGGTGCCGTCGAGCGCCCGGTAGATGAGGTCGTAGGAGCCCTGCTCGGTCGACGGGTTGAACAGCCACATGGCGGTCCAGTGCGTCGCGTCCTGCCGCAGGCCAACCATGTAGTGCCCCTGGCCGGCCCCGGCCGCATCCGCGTCCGTCAGCGCCGCCATCGACTGCCCGAACTGGCGGATGCCGCTGGCGGAGTCGTAGCTCTCCGCCTGGACGATCGGGAAGACGCCGTTTGGCGAATCGCTCTCGAAGGTGAGCCAGCCGACGGCGTTCTTGATCGCCCACTTGTCGCCGAGGACGTCGGAGAGCCGCTGCGTCTCGCCCGGCTGGAGCGTCAGCGCCACCGGGTTCTGAGCAGCCGTCTTGGGTCCGACGCCGTTGAAGGTCATGTTGGTGAGGACAACCTGGCTGCTGGTGTTGGTGATGACGATGTCGCTCTTCCACAGGCTGTTGTTCAGGCCCGGGGTGCTGAGGGCGCCGAGGATGTAGACCTTGGAGGTCTGCGTCGAGCCGGCGCCGAAGAGCGAGGGATCGTTCGAGACGTTGCGCAGGGTGGCGCCGAAGGGATAGACGAGGCTGCCGTCCTGCGCCTCCACGCGCACCCGGTAGTCCTGTATGTTGGAGACCCCGAAGGTCTCGCGGATCTCCTTCATCTGGAACTGCCGCTGGCCGAAGCGCGAGATGGTCAGGGTCGCCGGGTGGCCGATCTCATTGCCGAGGCTGTCGAAGAAGTGGAGGTTGAACGTCGCCGGCGCGCCGTTCGGGTTGGTGACTCCGAAGTAGCCGATCTCCTCGCTGTCGTCGCTCAAGCCCACCACGTGCTGGACGCTGGCGGGCGGCGGGCCGCTGCTCGACGAGCTGCCCGAGTGGCTCATGGAGATGCCGCCGATGGTCTGGCCGAACTCCTTGCCGCCGGTTCCGAAGGTGGTGTTGAAGGAGGTGATGATCGGCTCCGTGACCCCCTGGCTCACCACGACGTTCACGAACCCGGCGATGTTCTCCCGGTTGAAGAGGTCGCTCAGCACGTCGGAGGAGAAGAGGGTCGCGCCGGGGGCGATCGTCCGGGTCACCTTCGGCGGATTGACGTCCGGAGTGCCCCGCTTGCGGAACTCCAGGGTGACGTCGATCGGCGCGGTGCCGGGGTTGTGCACGTAGAGGTCGCTCGACTGCACCAGGGCGCCCCGGCTCTGGGCGACGAAGGGTACGAGGACGGAGTTGACGGTCGCCTGGGCGGCGCTGATGACGAAGGAGCGCGCCTTGGTGGCATCCGCCTGGCCGCTGGCGGAGACCGTCAGCTTGACCGTGTACGAGCCCGCCTGCGCCCAGGCGTGCGTCACCGGGGTGCCGCTGCCGGTCGTGCCGTCTCCGAAGTCCCAGGCAAAGGAGGTGGCCACGGTCGAGCTCGCCGTCAGGGTGACGTTGGCGTTGGCCGCCGCGCCGCACTGGTCGAAGCCGAACTGATTGGTGCAGGTGGCGCCGCTGGTGGTGAATTCGGGATCCAGGGGAGGCGGTCCGCCACCGCCCACCACCACCGTCTTGGTGGCCTGGCTGACGCAGGTGCCGGAGAAGCATCCGTTGCCCGTGCCCGGCTTGGTGATGGTCAGGGTCACGACGTAGTTGCCGGCGGCCGCATAGGCATGGGTGACCGACTTGCCGACGTCGTTGGTGTTGTCGCCGTAGCTCCAGGTGTAGCCGGTCGGGGTGCCCGTCGAGGTGCTGGCGTCGAAGCTGACGGCCTGGCCGACCTTCGGCGCTCCCGGAGCGAAGGCGAAGGCCGCCGCCAGGCTGTCGCCGCCGCCGCCGCCGCTGACGACGACGGAGAGGCTGCCGAAGGCGCCGCTGCAGGCCGAATTGGTGACCGTGATGGTCTTGGTGCCGGAGGTGGCGTAGGACACCGAGATCACGCTCAACGCCGAGCTGTTGGGCGAACCTCCCGCCATCAGCCAGCTCCAGGTGCCGGCGCTGGGATCGCAGTTCGAGGCGCTGGCGCTGTAGTTCAGGGTGGCGTTCATCTGCGCCTGGGTCGGCCCGTTGATGGTGAGCGTGGGCGGCGCCGCCGAGCCGACGTTGATCAGGCTGTGCACGAAGACGTTGTTCTCGCTGGCTCCGCGGCGCACCCGCAGGCAGGGCTGGAAATTGCCCGCGCTGGCATAGGTGTGCGAGGTGACCGGCGAGGCGTGGCCGGCGTCGGTGAAGTTGCAGGTCCCCGGGCTCGAATCGGCATGCGTCCAGTCGTAGTCCCAGAGCGAGGCGCCGGTCGAAGAGTCGACGAAGGTGATGGCCGAGCCGGCGGAGAAGGAGCAGGGCGCGAACTGGCACTGCGCCGAGAAGTTGGCGATCAGGGGCGTCGTCTGCAGGATGTTGATCGCCAGCGTCTGGCTGGTGATTGCTCCGACGTCGCCGCTCACGCAGTTCATGATCTTGACCCGCACGTTCTTGACGCCGGTCGACAGATAGGTGTGGATGGGGTCCGGTCCGCTGATCGGATCGGTCACGTAGGGGGTGAAACCGGCGCCGTCGCCGTAATCCCAGCTCCAGGCCGTGGCGCCCTGGCTCCTGGCGTGGAGTTGCACGGTCCCGGAGGTGAAGGGATCGTTCTCCGGCGCCCCCGAGGCGCCCGTGAAGGCCAGCGGCTGCAGGGCGGCGAGCGCCACGCTGACGCTCTTCGAAGCGTTGCCGGCGGTGTTGCTGACCATCAGAGTCCCCGTGTAGCTGCCCGGGCTGGTGCTGGCGCCGGTGCTCCAGACGAGCGAAGTTCCGGTGCCGCTCGCCACCGTCGCGCTGGTCGCGTCGCTCTTCACCACCCAGCTGTAGCTGAGAGTCGGCCGCCCGGTCACGCCGGTGGCGCTGAAGGTCACCGGCTGGCAGACCAGCGGCGACGTCGGGACCACGACGGCGGTGCCGATGTGCGGCGTCGGATCGAGGACGGTGACGGACTTCGTCGTGTTCCCCGGTCCCACCGAGTTGGCGACCGCCAGCGACACCGACTTCGCGCCCGGGGTGGCGAAGGTCACCCCCTGCGGGCTGGCGGTCGTCGAAGTGGCCGGCGAGCCGTCCTGGAAGGTCCAGCTCCAGCTCGTGGGCGTCGGCAGGGAGAGATCCTGGAAGTTGACCGCCGTGCCGGGGTAGATCTCCGTCGGCGACCAGCTGAAGTCGGCCAGCGGGGCCACACCGCCGGTGTGCTGATGGATGTCCATGATCGACAGGCTGGCGCGGTAGAAGTAGTTGCCGACGAACTTCCCGCGCCGCGGCATCACCAGATTGAAGCCGGTCAGGCCGCCGCGGTAGTACCAGCCCCAGTAGCCGCCGGGAGGGGTGATGTCCCGCGCCGCCGCCGGGTTGCTGACGTCGAACAGCCACTCGCGCTGGAGGCCGCCGCTGCACTTGTTGTCGGAGCCGAAATAGAGGAACGGGGAGGCGCCGCTCTGCGAGTAGGTGACGAAGTAGTTGGGCGTCCCTTCGTCCGGCAGCACCGTTGACCAGACCGGGTTGCCGAGCGAGCAGGGGCCGCTGGCGATGCAGCTGACGTCGTAGATCCGCGCCTCGTTGACGGTGGGACCCGACGGGCAGGCGTAGTTCGAGGTCCGCAGGCCCAGGTAGTAGTGGGTGCCGCCCTTCCACATGGCGAGGCCGTAGGTCGAGCGGCGGTCGAACCCGCAGGTCGGCGGAGCGTCCAGGCCGGTCATCACGCGCTGCGGGCTGCTGGGATTGGCCACGTTCCAGATCTCGATGCCGCTGCCGGATCCCGCGCTGGCGGCGACGAAGTTGTCGACGCCGTGGACGTACAGCGCCGAGCTCTTGGTGCCGATCCTGCCCAGGTAGACGCCGGGGCAGTTCACCGGATCGCCGGGGAACGGGACGGACTCGAAGCAGCCGCTGTACTGGCGCGCCGCGGACATGTTGTAGGCGTAGAGGCCGCCGCCGGCCTGCCCGCCCGCCGCCGCCACGAAGGCGTACTGCGACCCGCCGATGGTGGCGGCGTAGACCTCTTCCGCGTCGCGCTTGTAGCTCTGGTAGAGCAGCCGGGGAGTGCCCTTGTTGGTGAAGTCGATGAACGACACGCCGACTCCCGCGTCGCCGACCAGCGCCGCGATGTTGTCGACGCCGGCGGGGACCGCCACGTCGACCAGGGGCAGCTTGTCCTCGGGGTCGTCGATCCATATCGGCAGGCTGGAGAAGGAGAAGTGGCCGAGCACGGTGGGGTTCGCCGGGGTGGAGCGGGTGTCCCACACCTGGATGCCGTACGCCATGCCGGTGAAGAGGTAACCGTTGGCGGTATCGACCGCCATGTACCAGTTCTGGCTCGAGTAGGACTGAACGAACTCGTTGAAAGCGGTGGCGTCACGGCCGATGGGCAACGGCGAAGAGTCGGCGGGCTGGAGCTCCCCCCAGAAGCTTCTGGGTACGGTAGTTGCAGGAGTGCCGCAGGTGATTCTGCCGCACCCGAACCGGTCGCAGGTCTGCGCCACGGCGGGTGAAGAGAGGGATAGGGAGGACGCCACCACCAGGAGGCCGAGGAGCGTGCGACGGAGCATCGTGTTGGGATCGAGGTTGGAGGGAAGCATCGGCGTCATGGGGTGAAAATCCTCCTTCACAGCAAATCGAAAAAAATACTCCTCGGCCCGCGGGCCGCGCGAATCTTGAGTCGTGCGCTACCGCTCAGCCAATAGACCTTTGAGCATGAGTGTAATGCGGACTGCCATCTCTCGCAAACGCCTCCTTCAGCCGGTACTGAGATCAGCTCTTTCAATCTGACCCCGAAGACAGGGCAGGTCGCAGGAGCAGCAATCTTCTCCGGTCGTCAAATTATGCTTCTGCACTATAGGCACGACCCCGGGGGCTGTCAAGGCTCTCTGGGATCGGCTCATCCGATCTGACCCCCGATCTAACTCCGATAGGGTCACATCGCAAAAGCCGAGAAAAAACGAGGTGGGCCCGGCCTCTGGCCGAGCCCACCTCAGGGAACTTGCGTCTACTGCGGATGCGTGTGGTTCGCCACGCAGGCGCTGTCGAGCTTGACGGCGTCGAAGCCGACGCTGTACCGGCCCTCGGCGCTCATCACGATCTCCACCCACGCCTGGGCCGCCGCCGGATCCTCCGGCGGATTGCTGCCGGCCGCCGCGACCACGGTGTTCAGGTTCAGGAAGATCCAGCCGAAGTCGAACGGTACGGGGAAGTCCGCGCCGCCGATCTGCGTCGACTGCGTCTCCGCCGGGAAGGGGATGATCCCCTGGTTCGGCGGCTGCGGCGAGATGGGGAACGTCTGCGGCACCTGCGGGTGCTCCTGCTCGTCGAAGATCACGATCGCTTCCTGGCCCAACGGATACCAGGCCGGCGTCGTGCCGCACTTGAAGGCGCCCTGCTTGACCTTCGAGTCGCGCCACACCACGAACTGCGTGCCGCCGCTGAAGGCGCCGCCGTTGATGAAGCGGCCGGCGAAGTTCGTCGCCAGCGGCTCGCGGTTGTCGACCGCCGTCCAGGCGTCATAGCGGCCGTAGAAGGTGTACTGGCCCGAAACCGAGGTCTGCGGGTTGGTGGCATCGGCCTCGATGTGGACGATGGCGTTGCCGTCCGCCCGGTTGGTCCCCGAGTTGACGTAGAAGTAGTCGCCCCAGAGGACGTTCTGG
>DATNKQ010000592.1:0-20134 GCA_035603315.1 Thermoanaerobaculia bacterium | reverse complement strand
CCAGAAGCCGAGTCGGACCCGGCCGGGTGACGGTCTGAACGACCGCCGGCGCGCTCGCACCGCCTCGCCGCCGGCCGCTACGAACGCCCGTTGCGCTGCAATATCGGCGGATATCTAGTCCGTGCTACCGCTACCGAGACGGCCGGCTTGCGGGCACGAAATACCACCGGTTACCGTAATGGGCTTATGGTCACCGATTTCTAGGCACGGTCAGCTTCGCAGACCTACGAAGACCTATACGGATGTACGGCAACGGAGACGGTGGCGCGGCGAGCGTGAAATACCTGCGGTTAAGCTCGCGGGCGGTTGGTTAGCGAGCCCTGAGATCGGTTACTGATATCAGAGCTGCAGCAGCCAGCACAGCGGTTCGTCTAGCGTTCCGGAGCCACGGATAGCGAAAATTGCGGAGGAAATCCGGGGAACGGCTCGCCCTTCTTGGGGAAGCCGTCGCCCTTCTTGGGGAAGGTGCCTTCCCCAAGAAGGGAAGGGCTTGGAATTCTTTGGGCCGCGGCTGCCCTAAGTTGGGAGGGCTCGCCCTTCTTGGGGAAGGGCTCGCACTTCATTGGGCGGCCCCTGTCCTGGTTAGGGCACGGGTTGCCCTTTCGGGGCAGGCGCCGCCCCAACTCGGGCGGAGCAGCCCGGCGGGGAGTCCCCCGCGATTCGCGAGGTGCCTGTGTAGAACAGAGGCCGTCGCCTTCGCAGACGATACACTACAACCTGGACCGCCCTCCGAACATTCCTCCTCGGCCTGCGGATTTGACGGCCCGTCCGGCCCCCTGCTACAAGACGGCCCCATGCCCTACCTGCCTACGAACTTCGGCCTCCTCGAGGAGGCGGATTGCGCCTACGACCCCAGCCGCGTCGTCGTCCTTCCCGTCCCCTTCGAGCGCACCACCTCCTACGGCAAGGGCACTGCGGCCGGCCCGGCGGCGATCGTGCGCGCGTCGCAGGCCATGGAGCTCTACGACGAGGAGCTGGGCGCCGAGCCCTACCGGCAGGGGATCGCCACGCTCCCCCCCTTCCTGCCGGAAGCCTTCGAGATGAGCGCGGCGCTGGCGGAGCTCCAGGCCGAGGCGCGGACCCACCTCGCCCGCGGCAAGTTCCTCGTCACCCTGGGCGGCGAGCACAGCCTCTCGCAGGCGCCGGTGCGGGCCGCCCGCGAGGTCCACAGCGAGATCGGGGTGGTCCAGTTCGACGCCCACGCCGATCTGCGCGAGGACTTCGACGGCACGCCATACAGCCACGCGAGCGTCATGAAGCGGATCGTCGACGACGGCATCCCGACGCTGGCGGTCGGCATCCGGTCGCTCTCGGCGCCGGAGGCCGGGGTGATCCGCGCCAAGGGACTGCCAGTCCTCTGGGGTCACCAGCTCGACCGCGCCGCCAAGCTCTTCCCCAAGCTCCTCGCGGCCCTGCCGGAGAGGGTCTACCTCACCTTCGACGTCGACTACTTCGATCCCGCGCTGGTCCCCGCCACCGGCACTCCCGAGCCCGGCGGCGGGCACTGGTACCCGACGCTAGCTCTTCTCTGCACTCTCTTCCGTGAGAAGACCGTCGTCGCCATGGACCTCGTCGAGCTAGCGCCCATCGGCAACCAGCCGGCGAGCGACTTCCTGGCAGCGAAGCTGATCTACAAGTGCCTGGGGTATCTGCAGGAGAAGGAGAGTTCAGCTCAGGGATAAGCGACAGAGTTCTCTCGTTCAGTAGACCTCTTCATGGGCTCCGATCGCCTCGAGCAGAATGGCTTCCGAACCTTCACCGGAAGCGAAGCTGAAGACGATTCGCAAGTCGAACCCTGCGCTACAAGCCCAGGAGCCTTCGAGCTTGCCTTTCAGCTTGTGGGTCCGCAAGAGGGGATGAAAGGCATCCTCCTCCAACCGTTCCAATGTGGTCTGAACGGCTCGAGCTACTTGAGGGTCTTTCCTAACTGCACGCCGCGCTGCCCGGACAAAGGCAGTGGAGCGCAGCAGTGCCCGCCTCATGAGAGGATGTCTTTGAGGATGTCTTCCGGTGTCGACGGGCGACAGGCTCCGCTCTCGTACTCGTGGCGAGCCTCCTGGATCTCTGCCGCGATCTCTTCACGTCGGCGCTCGATCACCCGGCGATGCAGGACCTCGACGAGTTCCTCCTGCTCCTCGACCGAGAGCTGATCGGCCGCGTCTAGAACCTCTCCGAAGCGCATGTCTCTCTCTATCCCCGAAAGTGAGTATAAGGCTAGGGCTGCTCGGGCGCCGTTCCGTGCGCGCGGAACGAGCGGGCGAGGAGGCCGATGCCTCCGGCTAGGAGGATGAGCATGAGGACGGTGTCGAAGAGGGTGGTGGGCTGGAAATAGATCTGCAGGTTCATGAGGATGCCGGCGAAGATGATGACCACGCCTGCGATCAGCAGCAGCCAGCCGACGAGTGAGCGCCCGTTCCAGAAGAGGATGCCGATGCCGACGATCAGGGGCACCAGCGAGAGCCCGAAGGAATGGGCGCCCCAGCTCGCCCAGAAACCGCTCGTCACCGTCACGTGGCTGGTCAGCAGGTAGGCGCCGGCCACCGCCATCACCAGGCCGATCAGAAACTCCCCCAGCCCGCCGGGCGTGCCGCCCGCGCCGCGGAACCGCGCTTCGTTTTGCATGGTGCTCAGTCTATTCGATCTCCAGCCCCGCCGCGGAGAGCAACCCACGAGGCCTGCCGGACGAGACGACGGCGGCCGCGCGCCGGCGGCCGCCGTCCGGAAGAACCGTCAAAGACTACTCGGCGCCGATGGCGAGATAGGTGCGCAGCTTCTCGTCCTCGAACTTCGCCCGCGCGTTGTCGTCGCGCGTCACCAGCGAGACCAGGATGCCGACCAGGAAGGCGGCGGTCATCGAGACGATGGCCGGGTTCTTGAGCGGGAAGATGGCCTCCTTCTTGTGCAGCAGGTCGACCCAGATGGTCGGGCTGATGATGATGAGCAGAACCGAGAGGAAGGCGCCGGTCAAGATCGACGTCACCGCGCCGGCGGTGGTGAACTTCTTCCACACGATCGACAAGAGAAGGGCCGGAAAGTTGGCGCTGCAGGCGACGGCGAAGGCGAGCCCGACCATGAAGGCCACGTTTTGCCCTTTGAAGAGCACGCCCAAGAGCACGGCCAGAATGCCGAAGATGACGGTCGCCACCTTGGCGACCTTGACCTGCTCCTGCTCGGTAGCCACCCCCTTCTTGATGACGTTGACGTAGATGTCGTGCGAGAGGGCGGAGGCGCCGGCCAGCGTCAGCCCGGCGACCACCGCCAGGATGGTGGCGAAGGCGACGGCGGCGATGAAGCCCAGGAAGGGGGTGCCGCCCAAGACCTCGGCCAGGAGCGGCGCCGCCATGTTGCCGCCCTTGTCGATGCCGGTGATCACCTCTCGGCCGACGAGGACCGAGGCGCCGAAGCCGACGATGGGGACGATGATGTAGAAGTAGCCGATGAAGCCGGTGGCGTAGAGCACCGACTTGCGCGCCGTCTTGGCGTCGGCGACGGTGTAGAACCGCATCAGGATGTGCGGCAGGCCGAGGAGCCCGAGCATGAGGGCGAGGCCCAGCGAGACGGCGTCGACGGGGCTGGTGACCAGGCCGCCGGGCTCGAGGGCGGTCTGCCCGAGCTTGCCCGAGACGGCCGCGTAGAGGTCGCCGGGATTGAAGTTGAAGCGGGAGAGCACGAGGAGGGTCATGACGGTCACGCCGCAGAGGAGCAAGACCGCCTTGACGATCTGCACCCAGGTGGTGGCGATCATGCCGCCGAAGAGGACGTAGATCAGCATCACGACCCCGACGATGATCTCCGCCGCCTCGTAGGGGATGCCGAACATCAGCTTGATGAGGCTCCCCGCCCCGACCATCTGGGCGATGGTGTAGAGGAGGACGGTCAAGATGCCGCCGATCGCCGAGGCGATGCGCACGGGGACCTGACGCAGGCGGAAAGCCACCACGTCGGCGAAGGTGTACTTGCCGAGGTTGCGGAGTGGCTCGGCGATCAAGAACATGAGGGCCGGCCAGCCGACCAGCCAGCCGGTGGCGTAGATCATGCCGTCGTAGCCTTTGAGCGAGACCAACCCGGCGATGCCCAGGAAGGAGGCGGCGCTCATGTAGTCGCCGGAGAGCGCCAGGCCGTTCTGGAAGGCGCTGACGCTGCGGTCGGCGGCGTAGAACTGCTTGGTCGAGCGGGTCCGCTTGGCGGCCCAGTAGGTGATCCCCAGGGTGATGACGACGATGATGAAGAAGAAGAGGATGGCCGAAGCCGTGGGATGTCCCAACGAGGTCTGCATGTCCGAAGCCTCCAGTGAATGAGAGCAGGACGTTTTACTTGCGAACCTGGTCCTTCAACCTCTGCACCTCGACGTCGTACGTGTTGTTCGCCCACACGACGTAGATCGCCGTAAGCACCCAGGAGACGAGGATCACCCCCACGCCGAAGGGGATGCCCAGGGTGGTGAACTCGCCGATCTTCTGCGCCAGGAACGGCTTGTTGGCGGCGATCAGCAGGATGAAGCCGTAGTAGGTGACGAACAGAACGATCAGGAGGACGATCGAGACCGTCCACTTCTTGCCGACCAGGCTCTTGAACTCCTTCGAATCCAGCATCTCTTGGGTCGTCTGCATGACTCCCTCCCTTAAGCCTCGTTGGCCCGGGGCGGCAGGGCCCCGGGCAGCGCTCTCCTCAGAAGGCGTACACCTGGTACTGCAGGCGGATCTGGTTGCGCTTCGGCGAGCCGTCGCGGTCGATCTTGCCGTAGCCGAACTTGATGTTCTGGTTGTGGCCGTTGATGTAGTAGCCGATGCCGACCTCCGTGCGCTTTTCGTCCGGGTTCTTGGCGAGGTCGAAGTTCTCCTGCGCGTACTGGACATAGGGCAGGAGCTTGATGGCGTGGGCGTAGTAGCCGACCTCCAGGAGCGTCGTCTTCTGCTTGGGGATGGCGGTCAGGAAGGTGCCGCCGTCCCATTGCGTGTAGTCGGCCTGCACCGTCAGCCCGTCGCCGCCGGGGATCGGCTGATCCCAGAAGAGATCGCCGCCGTAGGAATGGAAGTCCTGCTGGTGGTCGAAGCCGAAACCGATGGTCAGGCTCTGGGTCTTGCCCAGCGAGGTGCCGCGGTAGGTGTAGGTGGTCTGCGGCCCGATGACGTTGAAAGCCAGCCGGCCCGAGTAGCGGAACTCGTTGGTGTTGTTGACTCCCCGCGCGCCCTGGAAGACGCCGCCGCGATACTCGATGTGGTCGTCGGCGAGGTAGCCGCGGGCCTGGATGCCGTAGTCACGGCCGACGCGGGCGGTGATCGGCGCGCTCTCGGTGAAGGTATAGGGGCCGTAGTCGATCGCCATCAGCGTCGCCGCCGATTGCGTGTGGTTGTAGCTCTCGGCCGTCAAGAGCAGGCCGGAGTCGATCTGGAACTCCTTGGCGAAGGCGTAGGTGACGATGAAGTCCTGGATGTACATGTCGGCGTTGTTCTTCGTGCCGTCCGGGTTCCCCTTGCCGAGGTTGGGGGAGTCGGTGTCCACGAAGATGGTCAGCTTGTCGTTGAGCTTGAAGCCGCCCAGGAGCCGCAGTCGGCGGATGAAGAGGTTGTCCTGGCGGTCCTTGGCGGTGGCGGTGTCCAGGAACTCGGCTTGCGCCTGGCCCAGGACGCCAAACTTCAGGCTCATCGAGCCGTCGGCGTTGCTGACCTGCAGCTGCGCCGTAGCCGGACGCACGAGGAGGACGGTGAACAGGGCGGCGAGGACGAGGACCAACGGGGCCAGGCGCTTCGAGGCGTCTTCCATGGCGACATCCTTTCTGTAGATTCCCCCGGATGGGGGCCTACGGGTTGAAGAGGGGAGGGGAAGCGGCGGCCGCGCCATCCGGCGCAGCGCTCTTCGACAGCGAGCCGGTCTTCTCGAACGCACTGAAGGTCTTGGCACCTTCGAATGGCCCTCGAAATGGCGAGATCCTGTAGCTCGGCTCGTAGGCTAGACGAGCCCCGGAGCGCTGTCAAGGCGCCGCCGTTCCGCTGATACAGTCCCGTCACGCCATGCTCAGAACCCTCGAAGGACTCCTCCCCGATGCCCTGTTCGCGGGCACTCTTGCCTTCCTGACGGAGCTCACCGCGGTGTCCTCCCCCTCCGGAGATGCCGCGGGCCTGCACCGGATGGCCGACCTCCTCGGAGAGACCCTCGCCCGCCGGGGCATGGCTCCCGAAGTGAAGGAGGAGAGAGGGGAGGGGGGAGCGGCCCTCCCCATCCTCCTGGCGCGCGGCAGCGGGACGGCGCGCGGGCACCTGCTCTTCGTCGGGCACCTCGACACCGTCCTGCCGGCGGCTCCTCCCGCCGTCCAGGGCGACCGGCTGCTGGCCACCGGCGCCATCGACATGAAGGGCGGCTTCGCCACCCTCGTGGGCGCCCTCGACCTCCTCGCGCACCGCGGCGTCGAGCCGCCCGCCGACCTCCTCTTGGTGGCGGTGCCGGACGAGGAGGTGGGGGGGGAGATCTCGCGCCGCGCCGTCCGCACGTGGGGCGAGAAGGCGCGCGCCGTCTGGGTGCTGGAGCCCGGGGAGCACGCCGTCGAGGACGGCGGCGAGACCATGGTCGCCGGGCGGCGCGGGATGTTCAACTGGCGGCTCGACGTCCGCGGCCGGGCTGCGCACTCCGGCGTCCACTACTGGGACGGCCGCTCGGCGCTGGCCGCCGCCGCCCGCTGGTGCGCCGCGGCCCAGGACCTGTCCGAGGCCGGCGGCGGCCCGACCGTCAACTGCGGCCGGCTGGTGGCCGGCGATGCCGGCTTCGTCGACGGCCTGGCGACGGCGTACGCGCTCCTGGGCAGCGAGCGCCAGCTGAACATCGTCCCCGACCGCGCGGTGGCCGAGGGCGAGGGGCGCTTCCTGCGGGCCGCCGAAGGACCGGCGCTGGCGCGGCAGCTCGGCGACCTGGCGGCGGACATTGCAGCTTTCACCGGCACCGAAGCCGCCTTCACCGCCGGTCCCGCCATTCCTCCCGTCGACCCGGGCGGTCCGCAGTTCGCATGGTGCGAGCGGGCGGTCGCCCTGGCCGCCGCCCGCGGCTGGCGCCTGGAGGTGGAGACCGAGCGCGGCGGCATCTCCTTCCCCAACTTCCTTCCCGACCCCGGGCGCGTGCCCGTTCTCGACGGCCTCGGCCCGGCCGGCGGCGGCATGCACACGCGCGCGGAGTGGGTCGACCTCCGCTCGCTGCGCCGCCGCATCGTCCTCTTAGCCGACCTCCTGGCCGCGGACGCGGGAGCGAGCCGCCTCCTGTAGCCTCCCGCGATGGCGAAGAAGAGCCGGAAGAGCCGGTCGGCCCCGCGGCCGGAACCCGCCGCGGGGATGGCAGCGCGATTGGAGCCGGCGGGGCGATCTCAGCCATCGGCGGGATCGGAGCCAGCGGAGTCGGCAGCTTCCAAGCGCGCGGGCTCGCTCCTCGCGCTCGCCGCCGCGGCAGTCGCCGCCGTCCTTCTCGCCATCCGCGTCGCCGCGCCCCAGCCCTGGGACTACGACGAGTACTACCACCTCGGCATGGCGCGCGAGCTACGGCACCACTTCCCCCTGCGCGCCTTTCCCTGGACGCCGTTCTCGGTCCTGGCCCACCGCTTCGCCGACAAGGAGCCGCTCTTCCACGCCCTTCTGATGCCCTTCGCCGGCCTGTCGATCGAGCGCGCGACCCTGGCGGGCGTGCTTCTCGGGCAGGTGGGGTTCGTCCTCGCCTGCGCCTTCTTCCTCCGCCGTCTCAGGGTCCCCGCCGCGCCCTGGTTCCTCCTCGCGCTCACCGGCCTCGGACCGATGTTCATCCTGCGGCTGGAGATGTGCCGGCCGCACGTCTGGATGATCACCTTCTCGATCTTCCTGCTCGCTCTTCTCTTCGGTCGCGCGCGGCTCGTCGTACTGGCGGTCGCCAGCGCGCTCTTCGGCCTCGTTCACGCGGGAGGCTGGATCGGCATCCTCTACGCTGCGGTGTGGGCCGCGGTGAGCTGGCGGATGGGGGGCGGCGACGACGAGGCGCCGCGGCGGCCTTCCGCACTGGCGGCCCTCGCCGCAGTCACGGTCGGCTACGCTGCCGGACAGCTCCTCCACCCCAACTTCCCCGCCAACCTGTCGCTCCTGTGGACCGTCAACGTCGGGGTGCCGCTGCATTCTCTCGGCGCCGGCAGCGCGGCCCTCCAGCGCACCCTCGGCACCGAGCTCCGGCCGCTCAAGCTCGACGAGCTGGCAAGGCAATGGCCCGCCTTCCTCGCCCCGGCGCTGGCCGCCGCGGCGCTCCTCCGCCGGCCCGCCCTGCGCAGCCGCGAGGCGGTGACGCTCGTCCTCCTCGCGCTCGCCTTCCTGGGCGTCGCCTGCCTGGCGCTCAGCCGCTTCTTCGAGGTGGGGGCGCCCTTGGGCCTCCTCTCCCTCGCCCTGGTGGCGGGGGAGGCGGCGCGGCGGCGACAGCCGCTCCTCCCCGGCGGACGCCTGGCCGCCGGCCTGGTCTTGGGGATCGCCGCGCTGTGGACCCTGGGGATCGTGCAGACCCTCGGCTTCGGGATCTCCTATCCCGACGAGATGGCGCGCTGGCTGGGGGCGAACGGGGCGCCCGGCGAGGTCGTCTTCACCGCCCAGTGGGCCGACTCGGAGCCGCTCTTCTACTACGCGCCGCAGCTCCGCTCGCTGGTCGTCCTCGACCCCACCTTCCTCTACGCCCAGGACCCGGCGCGTTTCGAGGACTACGCCCGCATCGCCTACGGCCAGAGCGCCGATCCGGTGGGCGTCATCGAGGCGCGCTTCCAGGCGCGCTGGGTGACGGTCTGGAAGGTGCCGGCCTACCGGCCGCTGGTGCAACAGTTCTTGAAGGATCGGCGGGCGAAGATCGTCTTCAACGACGACTACTACCAGGTGTGGAGGCTGGAGCCGGGCAATCAGAGCCGCGTCCCGCTCAGGGCGCCGGCCGCCGTACGAACCAGAACAGGGTGACCCCCGCCACCCCAGCGCCCGCGAACAGCTCCAGGCGCCGCACCGCTGAAGGCTCCTTCACCCCGAGCCAGTTCTCCACCGTGGTGTAACAGCCCCGGACGCGCCCGGAGCCCGGATCCGCCGCCGCGAGGGCGAACGTCAAGGAGTCCCGCAGCAGCCAGCCGCCGATGGCGAGCGTCAAAACGGCGCCGGCGACTCGGAGCACGGCATCCGGCCCAATCTTGCGCATGCACTGCCCATTCTAGGCTGCTACCCGATCCGCTCCTCGCCCGCGTAGACGTTGAAGCGGTTGCCGCGGAGGAAGCCGACCAGGGTGAGGCCGAACTCCTGGGCCAGCTCGACGGCCAGGCTGCTGGGGGCTCCCACGGCGGCGAGGATGGGGATGCCGGCCGCGAGGGCCTTCTGCACCAGCTCGAAGCTGGCCCTTCCGCTCACCAGGAGGAGACGATCGGAGGCCGGCAGGGCGCCGTCCAGGAGCAGCGTTCCGATGAGCTTGTCGACGGCGTTGTGGCGGCCGACGTCCTCGTGCTGGAGGAGGAGGCGGCCGGCGGCGTCGAAGAGACCGGCCGCGTGCAGCCCGCCGGTGCGCGAGAAGACCGGCTGCGCCTGCCGCAGGATCTCCGGCAGGCCGGTCAGCACGTCGCGGGCGATCCGCTGGCGGCCGATCGGCGGCGCCGGACAGACCGCGCGGACGAGATCGATCGAGGTCTTGCCGCAGACGCCGCAGCTCGACGTCGTGTAGACGTTCCGGCTGAAGCGTTGGGGATCGAAGGGGACCCCCGGCCGCAGGTGGACCTCGACGACGTTGCCGGCGGCCTCCTCGGTGGTCTCCGTGCAGTAGGCGATGCGCCAGATCGCCTCCGGCCCGGCGACGATCCCCTCGCTGTAGAAGAAGCCGGCGGCGAGCGCGAAATCGTGGCCCGGCGTGCGCATGGTCACCGCCACGGCGTGGCGCTCCCGGCGCCCATCCCGCTCGACCGTCACCCGCATCTCGAGCGGCTCCTCGGCGGCCAGGAGGTCCGGCCGCCGCTCCACTCGCCCCCCCTCGTAGGTGACGACCGTCGCCGGCACGGCCGCTCCCGGCGGGCTCGCGGGTCGGGCGGTCGCGGCGCGAAAACCGCGAGCGCCGCTCATGGAAGGCCGTCCTGCATGCAAGAAAAGATGCTAGCACCGAACCGTCTGCGAGCCGCTTGCAAGGTTCCGCGAGTCTGTGGTACACCGTGGGCAGATCCACGGCGGGGACCTTTTGACTGCCCGGCGCGTCAAGGAGGCTGTCCGATGAATCTCACCCGTAGGGACTTCCTGAAAGTCGGTACGTTGGGAGGGGCGGCCGCCACGGTCTTCGGCTTCGACCTGGCCCCCGCCTATGCGCAGCTGCGCGAGCTGAAGATCGCCCGCGCCACCGAGACGCGCTCGACCTGCCCGTACTGCTCGGTGAGCTGCGGGGTGCTCATCTACACGCTGGGCGACAAGGCGAAGAACGTCACGCCGCAGGTGATCCACGTCGAGGGCGACCCGGACCACCCGATCAACCGCGGGACCCTGTGCCCGAAGGGAGCTTCGCTGGAGCAGGACATCCTGAACCCGCGGCGCCTCCTGAAGCCGCAGGTCCGGCGGCCCGGCTCGGACCACTGGGAGGACATCTCCTGGGACACCGCCATCGACGAGATCGGCCACCGGGTGAAGAAGACCCGCGACGACTCCTTCGTCGAGAAGGATGCCCAGGGGCGGACGGTCAACCGCTGCGAGGGGATGGCCTTCACCGGCGGCTGCACGGACACCAACGAGTTCAACTTCCTGGTCGTCAAGACCATGCGCAGCCTGGGGGTCTGCTACCTGGAAAACCAGGCCCGGGTCTGACACGGCCCCACGGTCTCAAGTTTGGGACCATCATTCGGACGCGGGGCGATGACCAATGGCTACACCGACATCAAGAACACCGACATGATGTTGATCATGGGTGGCAATCCCGCGGAGAACCACCCATGCGGCTTCAAATGGGCCATCGAGGCGAAGAAGGTCCGCAACGCCAAGATGATTGTCGTCGACCCGCGCTTCACGCGGACGGCGGCCACCGCCGACCTCTTCCTGCAGATCCGCGCCGGCTCGGACATCGCCTTCCTGGGCGGCCTGGTCAGCTACGCCATCGCCAACAACCGGCTGGCGAAGGACTACCTCGTCAACTACACCAACGCCTCCTTCATCGTCAAGGAGGGCTTCAAGCTGCCGGAGGACGGGCTCTACTCCGGTTTCGATCCCGCCAAGCAGACCTACGACAAGTCGACCTGGAACTACGAGGCGGGGGGCAGCGTCGCGGGCTCGCCGGCAGCGGTGGGCGCGCCGGCGGCCGCCAAACCCGCGGCCACCGCGCCTCACTCGGCGGCCGCCGCCGCCAAGTCGCCAGGGGACGACAAGCACCCGGCCCCCGGCGCGGCCCCGGCTCCGCCGCCTCCCAGCCTGCCGCCCAACGTCGCCTACGACCTCTCGCTCCAGCATCCCCGCTGCGTCTTCCAGCTCCTCAAGCGGCAGTACTCCCGCTACACGCCGGAGATGGTCGAGCGGGTGACCGGCATCCCCAAGGACCAGTTCCTGAAGGCCGCCGAGCTCTTCACCTCCGTCCGCAAGGACGGCGACATGAAGAAGGCCGCCACCATCATCTACGCGGTGGGCTGGACCCAGCACACCTTCGGCTCGCAGATCATCCGCACCGCGGCCATCCTCCAGCTGATGATGGGGAACGTCGGCCGGGCCGGCGGCGGCGTCAACGCGCTCCGCGGGCATTCCAACATCCAGGGCGCCACCGACATGGCCGGCATCTTCGACAACCTGCCGGGTTATCTCAAGGTGCCGACCCCGGCGGACACTGACTTCGCGGCCTATGCCAAGCGCATCACACCGACGAGCGCGAAGCCGTCGGAATGGGACTCGTTCAACTATTGGTCGAACACGCCCAAGTTCGCCGTCTCCTTCCTGAAGACGATGTACGGCGACGCCGCCACCAAGGAGAACGACTGGGCCTTCGGCTACCTGCCGAAGGTGGACCGCAACTACTCCTGGACCGAGATCTGGGACGCCATGTACCGCGGCAACGTCAAGGGCATGTTCGCCTTCGGCATGAACGGCGTCGCCATCGGTCCGGACTCGCAGAAGAACATCGAAGCCCTGAAGAAAGCCGACTGGTTGGTCGTCGGCGAGATCTATCCCGACGAGACGAGCGAGTTCTGGATGTCGCCAGGAATCACCAAGGAGGAGATGGCGAAGATCCAGACGACCGTCTACCGCCTGCCCTGCGCGGGGTTCGCGGAGAAGGACGGCTCGATGACCAACTCCTCCCGCTGGCTGCAGTGGAAGAACGTGGCGCTGCCGCCGCCGGGGCAGGCGCGGTTGGATCAGGACATCATCGCGCAGATCTTCCTCAAGGTGCGGGAGCTGTACAAGAAGGAGGGAGGGAAGTTCCCCGATCCCATCCAGAACCTCACCTGGGCCTACACCGATCCCCGGCACCCCTCGCTTTCCGAGGTCGCCAAGGAGATCAACGGCAAAGCCCTGGCCGACCTCGAGGACCCGAAGACCAAGCAGCAGTTCAAGACAGGCCAGCAGCTGCCCGGGTTCGCCTGGCTCAAGGACGATGGCACCACCGCCTGCGGCAACTGGATCTACTGCGGCTCGTGGACCGAGGCGGGCTCGCAGACGGCGCGCCGGGGAACGGAAGATCCGTCGGGTCTCGGCATCCATCCGAACTGGGGGTGGTCGTGGCCGGCCAACCGCCGCGTGCTCTACAACCGCGCCTCCTGCGACCCCGCGGGAAAGCCATACGACCCCGAGCGGCGGCAGATCTGGTGGAGCGAGGCGGCGCAGAAGTGGGTCGGCAATGACGTCCCCGACTTCAAGGTGGACTCTCATCCGAATGAGCACATGGGGCCGTTCATCATGAACGCGGAAGGGGTGGGCCGTATCTTCGCGCCGCTCGCCCTCTTCGCGGACGGACCGTTCCCGGAGCACTACGAGCCGATCGAGAGCCCGATCAAGAATCCCTTCCATCCGCAGCAGTCGACGAGCCCGGTGATCAAGCGGTTCAAGACCGAGGCCGACAAGTACGCGGCGACGGACGGCGAGTTCAAGGTCGTCTGCACCACCTATCGCCTCACCGAGCACTACCACTACTGGACGAAAAACAACCCGGTCAACGTGCAGCTCATCCCCGAGCCCTTCGTCGAGATGCCGGTCGAGCTGGCGGCGGAGCTGGGGGTCCAGGGCGGCGACAAGGTGAAGGTGACGAGCGCCCGCAGCTACTACGTCGCCAAGGCCTTCGTCACCAAACGGATCAAGCCGATGCAGATCGACGGCAAGAAGGTCTACCAGATCGGCATCCCCATCCATCAGGGCTACCGCGGCATCGCCGAGGACGCAGGGAGGAACGAGAAGACGCTGGTCAACCGGCTGTCGCCGACGGTCTACGATCCCAACGCCTACACGCCCGAGTTCAAGGGCTTCCTGGTCAAGATCGAGAAGGCATAGGGGGAGCCGCCATGAGCCAAGCGAACATGGAAATCGTCAGGATCTCGGGCCATGCCGGCCCCGTTCCCGGCGCCGGCGTCAAGCGGGAGTTCGAGGTCGCCAAGCTGGTCGACACCACGACCTGCATCGGCTGCAAGGCCTGCGAGGTCGCCTGCATGGAGTGGAACGGCCTCTCGTTCTCCGACACCACCTTCCAGAACAGCTACCAGACCATGCCGGAGACGACGTGGAACTTCTGGAACCTCATCAAGTTCAACGAGTACGAGCCCGAGGGCGGCGGGCTCATGCTGCTGATGCGCAAAGACCAGTGCATGCACTGCGAGGAGCCGGGATGCCTCATCGCCTGTCCGGCCGAAGGCGCCATCGTCCAGTACGCCAACGGCATCGTGGACTTCCAGCAGGACCAGTGCATCGGCTGCGGATACTGCCTCTCCGGCTGCCCCTTCAACATCCCGAAGTTCAGCCCCAGCTCGCGCAAGGTGTTCAAGTGCACGCTCTGCGCCGACCGCGTGAGCGTCGGCCTCGAGCCCGCCTGCATCAAGGCCTGCCCCACCGGCTGCCTGCACTTCGGCACCAAGGACGAGATGATCGAGCTGGGCGAGAGCCGCGCCCATCAGCTCCGCGAGCAGTCGGGCTTCAAGGACGCCGGGGTCTACAACCCATCCGGCGTCGGCGGCACCCACGTCCTCTACGTCCTCCACGACCTCAACAACCCCGAAGCCTACGGCGGCCTGCCGAAGGACCCGCGCGTCCCCTGGACGGTGCGGCTCTGGAAGATGCCGCTCAAGTGGCTCGGCAACCTGGCGATGCTCGGCGGCCTGGTCGGCCTCTGCGTTCACTATCTGCGCTACGGACCGAAAACCGTCGAAGAGGAAAAAGAGGTTCCTCGGGAGGGGAAACAGCCATGAGCGAGACCTATCTGCTTCCCAACGGGCGGGTCCTGCGGTACTCGTTCCGCGAGCGCCTGATGCACTGGGTGGCGGGGCTGTCGTACGTGTACCTCCTGCTCACCGGCCTCGCCTTCTGGTCCCCCTGGCTGTTCTGGATCGCCGTCGTCCTCGGCGGAGCCACGATCTCCCGCGAGCTGCATCCGTGGGCCGGCGTGATCTTCTTCCTCGCGGTGCTGTGGATGGTTGGCGCCTGGCACTCCCAGATGCGCAGCACGGAGAACGACCGGCAGTGGTGGCGCGAGCTGAAGCACTACATCCGCAACGAGGACGATCAGTTGCCGGCCGAAGGACGGTTCAACGCCGGCCAGAAAGCCCTCCTCTGGGGTTTCCTCTGGTGCGGCCTCCTGCTGCTGCTCTCCGGCCTTGTCCTCTGGGTTCCCCATTGGATCCCCTGGAACCTGCGCGCCCTGCGGCTGATCGCCGTCATCGTGCATCCCATCGCCGCGTTGCTGACCATCGCGCTCTTCATGATCCACGTCTACATGGGCACGGCCGTCGAGCGCGGCGCCTTCGGGTCCATGGTCCGCGGGGACGTCTCCCGCAGGTGGGCGGCTCGGTACCACCGGGCCTGGTATGAGCGGATCGTGCGGGACTCCTCGGCCAAGGAATGACGAGCGGCAAGTGGGACAAGCGGATCGAGCGGGCGCATGAGCTCGCCGCGACCCATGCGTTCGCCGCCGAGGGCCTGCAGTTCTACGAGCGCATCGCCAGCTTCCAGAAGACGCTCTACGCCGGCCTCGAGTCCGGCGGCGGCAAGGCGAAGCAGGTGCGCTCGCCGGGCTCGCTACGCGACGAGCTGCCGCTGATCCTCCTCCTGCCCTGGTTCGGGTCGTTCCTCTCCTTCGTCGCCGACGTCGCGCCGGCCCCGCTGTCGCGGGCCGCCGCCGATCTCGGCGGCGCGGGAGGGATGCGCTGGGAGGAGGTGCTCGATCGCTTCTGGCGGGCGGGCGCCGAGGTCGTAGCGGAGCTTCCGCCGGAGGAGGCCCTCCTCGCCTGGCTCTTCCTGCAGCCCTACGCCGAGTATCTCGCCGATACGACCGAGATGGCCGCAGCCGAGAGCACGCCGTCACTCTGCCCGCTCTGCTTCGCTCCGCCGCTCGTCGGCGTCCTCCGGCCGCTGGGAGACGGCGGCAAGCGCTCGCTCATCTGCTCGCTCTGCGCCACGGAGTGGGAGTACCGGCGGCTGGTCTGTCCCGCCTGCGGCGAGGAGAGCGTCGACAAGCTGCCCGTCTACACCGCCCCAGAGCTCGGCCACGTCCGCGTCGAAGCCTGCGACACCTGCCGTCACTACATCAAGACGATCGACCTGACGAAGGACGGGCGCGCCGTGCCGGTGGTGGACGAGTTGGCGGCGATCCCCTTGAGCCTGTGGGCGGCCGAGAACCAATACGCGAAGCTGAGCACCAACCTGCTGGGCATCTAGAGCCGTCGACCGCTGGCAACGGCCGCCTTTCCTTCGTCCGCAAGCCCCGCCGGCCGGACGGGTTGAAGAAGCCGGCGAGACGCCGGCGCTCCCAGTCCGTTGCCCTGCCTTAGCGATTATCGAGCGAATGGAGCCGAGATCGGGCCGATTTAGCGACCATCGGCCGGATCTCCCGTTCCTCGGCCCGATTTTCCGTTCATCCGCCTGATCTGCCGTTCCTCGGCCCGATCTGCCGTTCATCGGGCCGATTTCCGGTTCATCGGGCCGATTTCTGGTTCGTCGGGCCGATTTCTGGAAATTCGGCCCGATCGGCGCCAAATCGGCACTGATTTTCAAAAAATCAAGCCGATTTTCGTCAAATCGGGCCAATGGTCGCTAAATCGGGTCGATTTTCCTCCCATCGGCCCGATGAACGGCCCATCGGCCCGATTTGGGGAAATTTCTCCCAACGGCGCCAAATCGGCATGATTTCTTAGCTCGTGCGTCCGCCCGCCGATCGTGGAAGCACTTCACCGGCGGACGGCGAAGCCGGCGGCCGCGTGGAAGCGCCGGGTTCGGCGCCGTCCCTTTCGGGGGCTACCCTGGCGGTTTTAGGAGGCATGGGCGTACTGGATGATTTCTTTTTCGAGTCGGTCTCCAAGGCGATCCTTTTCTGTTTCCAGATCGTATCGGGTCTGAAGATTCAGCCAGAACCTCTCACTTGTACCGAAGAACCGGGAAAGTCTCAGGGCGGTATCCGCGGTGATGCTCCTCTTACCATGAACAATTTCGTTGATGCGGCGTGGGTGGACGCTGATACTCTTGGCCAGCCGATACTGGCTGATTCCCATCGGACGCAAGAACTCCTCCAATAGGATTTCGCCTGGGTGAACGACCTGGAGTTCAGCGGCGCGCCGCTGTTGGCGCGCCCGCTGGAATGACGGGTTGGGCGGCGGTCATTGACGCCGCCGCCTGAACACCCGGCCAACTGCGCTGAGGGCACCGGAAGAAAGCGTAGTCCAAGCCACAAGCGAACAGGCTGCATTGCGGTTTCCTGAGCGCGTTGGAGCCACGCGTGCAGTCACACCCCTAGGGCTTGTCGATAGCTACGATCTCGTCGAACGGTACAATAATGGTGTAACCATTCATATTCGGAAACGCAGCTGGGTTTCCGGTGACCAAGAACTCAACCACTCCCTCTTCAAGTTTCGCGCTAACTAAGGTACCTGGGATTCGCGACGCCTCATAGTCGGCTTGCTGCGCCCCGATGACGTGCCTCACATGGAGGCCAAGATTCGTTGAGCCCTGCAACGCCACGAGACGACTGGCCAAGCCTGATGAAATTGCCATCGTTCAATTCCTTTCGAACTGGGAGGACCTTCGTTGAATCGGGCTCTGTAGTTTAGCGGTACTTCTGGACTTTGGGCACCAAGCCCCCTGAGCCGCCCAACGCAACCAAGATGAGCGGCGGACCGGGCGCGAAGCGGCCGGTTCCGTCCGCTCAATCGCCGTGTTGGGCGCAAACATCCTTGTGCATAAACGAAAGGAGCTCATGGCCATTGATCAAGCTGCTCAGTTTACACTATCCCCAGGAATTCTAAGTGGATTTAAATAAGGGACAAAGGTTGCCTTGGGAACTTCATTGACCATTAGAACGTGTTCGCCTGCGCCACTCTCATATTGTAGAAACTGAATCTGGTTCTTGATGTCAGCTAGATCGCCCTTAGCTTTGATAGTGACATTGAGACGATTCGTAGAGCTCGTGCCTGGCAACACATCAAAGGCAAGCGTTCCCCCGAGACCGATGACCGGGAATGCTTGTCTTTCACTTGGATCGGAGGCATGGATTTTGCCCGGGTTGAAATGGAAGATCGTTGGCTTAGAGTCGGTATTGCTTATCGATACAATGCGGTAGCGCATATATACTCCGTCATCGATTTCGCCTCTAGACTGGATTCCACCGTCGCTAAACCTAACTTCCCACTTACTGAAATTGAACAACGGCCGATAGGTGATGGTCACGAGACCGCTTATTAGCGGTCCGTCGCAGCCCTCGGGGCAACCAGCGAAGACAATTAAGCCTAAAAGTAAGCATGGCAATCTCAGCCTAAGTCTCATGGTCGTTTCCATCCTTTCTCTCTCGTCCAACCTCTAGATCGATATTCTGCGGCACCGATTGCCGGCTGCCATATCGTCACCCTTCTCGGCCCAGCGCTCTGCAACAAGCTGCAGCCTCCAGTGGGCTAGCCGCTTCTAAGGCCAAGGGTTACATCAAGGCTACACCTCTTCCTAATGCATGTCAACACAATTCGCTTTGACATATAAGCATCTCCAGGCCAGTCGCCTGAGCCAGCGGCTTGGACGAAAGAGTCAAGGCCTTGCTTAGGTTCTCCAGCGGCGGGGAAGTGCAATCAGCACAGTGAGATCCTGCGTTTCTGGAAAGCAAGGGAGTCTCACCCTCTCAGCGATATGCAGGCAGGAGGGAAGGCGCTGGGCGCCTAGCCTACTGAATACATGGCGCTATGCACTCTGACTCCTGAAGGCGGAAGTCGCTGAAAATACGCTCTTTAGATGCAGAAGGCGATTCTCCTCCAGGTCGCTTATACGCCACCCGGTCTGTCGTATAAGCGGCGGGCCGGTCAGAGGACGTCAATAGGGCTCCGGACTCCCCTCCCTCCCTTGTTGAGCACGTGCGTGTAGATCATCGTCGTCTTGATGTTCTTGTGCCCGAGAAGATCCTGCACGGTCCGGATGTCATAGCCGGTCAACAGGAGGTGGGTCGCAAAGGAGTGCCGCAGTGTGTGGCAGGTGGCGTGCTTGGTGATCCCAGCCCTTCGCGCAGCGTCGTGGAAGGCTCTCTGGATGGCCCTCTCACGCAAATGGTGGCGGCGCCTGACTCCCGATCGCGGATCGAGGCAGAACGCAGGCGCCGGAAAGACGAACTGCCAACCCCACTCCCTCTCCGCGTTGGGATATTTCCTCTCCAAGGCATAGGGCAGAGCAACCTTGCCGCTGCCGGCGCGCAGATCGCTCTCGTGCAGCTTCTTGACTCCCTGGAGATGCTCTTGCAGGCCGACTTTGATCGAGTCCGGCAGCATCGTCATTCGGTCTTTGGCTCCCTTTCCGTCCCGCACGGTGATCTGGTCGTAGCCAAAGTCGATGTCTTTGACCCGCAGGCGCAGAGCCTCGGTCAATCGCATGCCCGTCCCGTAGAGGAGGGAGAGGAAAAGGCGGTCCACGCCCTGTAGGCGCGCCAGGATGCTTTTCACCTCGTCCGGAGTGAGCACGACGGGGAGCTTTCTCTTCCTTTGGGCTCGCACCAAACCCTCAAGCTCTCCGATCTCGCGGTTCAGGACGTTCCGATAGAGGAAGAGGAGAGCACAGAGCGCCTGGGTCTGAGTGGACGGACTCACCCGGCCCTCAACGGCGAGGTGGGTGAGGAAGGCGTTGATCTCCGGCTCGGCCATGTCCTTGGGATGCCTCTTCTGATGGAAGAGGATGAAGAGGCGGATCCAGTGGACGTAGGTCTTCTCGGTCCGCAGGCTCATGTGACGGACGCGCAGGGCGTCCCGCACACGGTCGAGCAGTCGCGGTTCCTTCTTCTCTACACCCGCGATGAAGGGCTGAGCCTGGGGTACATCGACCACCGGTTCGTTCATGGAGTCGATCCCTCTTCGGTTTGAGCTTCGGGGCGTAACTCGGGCGGTTGTCGTTCCGCCTTGGGAAGTCCTTGGGTTGGATCTCGCGCTCCTGGCGCCGGCATCTTTTTCCCGCCCGGGGAGTCTGCTAAGCTCGCCATCCCCAAGGGCATGATCATGCCGCCCGAACGTCACCCACACCCGCGATTCGCGGCCCCCCGAACCTGGGGGGCCGGTGCCGTCCCTATGTGCTGAGCCGTACCCTTCCCCAGAGGAGAGAGCGATGAGCACAAAGAGCAGACGCATCTCCCGCCGCGAGTTTGTGAAGACCGCCGGCGTCGCCGCCGCGGGCGTCGGCGCCGCGATGATCTTCCCCGGGCGCAGCCTCGCCCAGCAGAAGACCTTGAAGATCCTCCAGTGGAGCCACTTCGTGCCGGGGTACGACAAGTGGTTCGACGGCGTCTTCTGCAAGGAGTGGGGCGAGAAGAACAACGTCCACGTCACCGTCGACCACATCGCCATCGGCGAGATCAACGCTCGCGCCGCCGCCGAGGTCGCCGCCAAGAAGGGGCACGACCTCTTCATGTTCCTGTCGCCGCCGGCCGCCTACGAGAACCAGGTCTTCGACCACGCCGACATCTACCAGGAGGTCGAGAAGAAGTGGGGCAAGACGATCGAGCTCGGCCACAAGTC
>DATNKQ010000585.1:0-4581 GCA_035603315.1 Thermoanaerobaculia bacterium | reverse complement strand
CGGCCATCCGCGGGCGCAGGAGGATCTCGTCGCCGGCCGCCACGAAGCGCACGAAGGAGCCGGAGGTCCAGCCCTGGACTCCGCGGTAGAGCGGATGGCCGGGGAGTGCCGCGAGGCCGAGCAGGGCGAGGAGGGCGGCCGCCACGGCGGCAAACGCGGACCGCCGCCGCGGCTTCTCCGAGAGCGCCGCCGGCAGCGCGATCCCTCCCAGGAGGAAGGGAGGGAGCGCCGTCCCCAGGTGCACCAGGTCGGCCCGCGAGAAGGCGTGGTGGAGGTAGAAGACGCCCACGAAGACGGAGGCTAGGAGCAGCGCTCGCCGCCCGGCGCTCTCGCGGCCGGTGCGCGCGGCCACGATGGCCGCGGCGGCATAGAGGAGAGGGGGCAACAGGAAGGCGAATCCCAGAGCGAGCTCCTGGGCCCCGTCGAAGGCGCTCTCCCCCGCCAGACGGACCTGCCAGGGCCAGGGCACCGGCAGCGGGAAGTTGGTCCGGCCCTGCCGCAGGAAGAAGAGGATCGAGTCGAGGTAGGCGCGGCCGAAACCCGGGGCGAAGGCGGCGAGGAGGAGAAGCGGCGAAGCCCCCAGGGCGACGCCCGCGGCGAAGGCGGCGAGCCGCCGCCCCAAGGGGCGCCAGCCGTCGCCCGCGATCCGCAGTTGCACGAAAAGGAGGAGGGAGAGGAAGCCCAGGAGGGCATAGAGACCGTGGTTCTTGCCGAGGAAGAGGGCGAGTCCGGCGAGCAGCCCGGCGGCGAGGCAACGGCCCTCCGCAGGCCGCTCGACCAGCCGGGTGCCGCCCCAGACGAGGGCCAAGGCCATGCTGGGCTCGAACAGCTTGTTCCGCGGGACCATCCAGAGCAGCAGAAGGAGGGCGACGAGGGTGAGGAGGACGGGGTTCCGCACCACCCGCCGCGCCGCCAGAAGGCCGAAGCAAAGGCCGACCGCCGAAAAGAGCGCCGTCGACAGGCGGAGCGCCAGGATGCCGTCGCCGAGGAGCCGGGACCACGCCGCGGCCCAATAGTAGCGGCCCGGATCGTAGGAGTAGAAGTCGCGCAGCGGCACCTGCCCATGGGCGGTGGCGACGGCGCCGTACCACAGGAACCCCTCTTCGGCGACGTAGAAGTCTATCCGCCGCTCGACGACGAAGAGGGCGAGGACGAGCAGCAGGGAGAGCAGCGCCGGGAAGACGAGGGAGCGCGCGCGGACGCTGGCGCTGGCGGCGAGCCCGCGCTGGCGGCCTTCCACTGTCTGTTCGAGCGGGCTCACTCGGTGCCCTCGTACATCGTCCGCCATCTTAACGCTGCTACGATGTCCGCTCCGAAGGAGACTTTCCCCCTCATGAAGAAATCGAGACTCGCCGCGAGCTCCCTGTCGCCGTTCGCCGTCCTCGCCGTCGTCGCCCTCCTCGTGGCCACCGCGCTGGCGGTGCCTGCCGCGAGCGCGGCGGATGGGCCGCGCCCCCTGCGGCCGGACGACATCTACGCCCTGAAGTCGGTCGCCGACCCGCGGATCAGCCCGGACGGCCGCTGGGTCGCCTACACCGTCCGCACCCTGGACGCCAAGGAGGACCGCTCCGACACCGACGTGTACATGGTGTCTCTCGCGGCAGCGCCCGGCACGGTCATCGAGCCGGTGCGCCTGACGGCGAGCGAGAAGCCCGAGACCCATCCGCGCTGGAGCCCGGACGGCCGCTACCTCGCCTTCCTCTCGGCGCGGGAGGGCAAGAAGACCCAGGTCTGGCTGCTCGACCGGCAGGGAGGCGAGGCGGTCAAGCTCACCGACTACAAGGCCGACGTCTCCGACCTCGTCTGGTCGCCCGACGGCAAGCGCCTGGCCCTGCTGGTCTCCGACGTCGACCCCGACGACCCCGACGCGGCCGACACCAATAGCGCCGCCAAGAAGGACGACGACAAGAAGGACAAAGCGCCGAAGCCGATCGTCATCACCCGCCGCCAGTTCAAGCGCGACGGCGAGGGCTACCTGCGGGAGATCCGCAACCACGTCCACGTCTTCGACCTGGCGGCGAAGTCGAGCGCCCAGGTCACCTCCGGCCCCTACGACGACTCCGAGCCCGTCTGGTCGCCGGACGGGCGGTGGATCGCCTTCACCAGCAACCGCACCCCCGATCCGGACTCCAACCAGAACACCGACGTCTTCGTCGTCGCCGCCAAGGCGGGCGAGAAGCCGCGCGCCCTGACCACCTCGCCGGGGGGCGATCAGTCGCCGGTCTTCTCGCCCGACGGCCAGTGGATCGCCTACGTGGCGGGCGGCGCTCCCGAGGACATCTGGTACGCCACCAACCAGGTGGCGGTGGTGCCGGTGGCCGGCGGCCCGCCCCGCCTGCTCACCCCGAAGCTCGACCGCAACGTCTCCGATCCCCGCTTCTCGCCCGACGGCTCGGCCGTCTTCTTCCTCATTGAAGAGGGGGGCGACAGTCACTTGGCACGGGTGCCGGCGGCCGGCGGCGACGTCGTGCGGGTGGTCGAGGGCGAGCGCGACATCCAGTCCTACGACGTCGGCCCCCAGGGGGAGATCGCCGTCCTCGAGACCCAGCCCACCTATCCGCCCGAGATCTCGGTGGTGGAAGGCAGCGGGCTCCGCTGCCTCACCCGCGTCAACGACGCCTTCCTGGCCGGCATCCGCCTGGGCAAGGTCGAGCGCTTCCGCGCCAAGAGCGCCGACGGCACGCCGATCGACGCCTTCCTGACGCTGCCTCCCGAGGCGCCCAAGGGCAAGAAGCTCCCCACCGTCCTGCGCATCCACGGCGGCCCCACCGAGCAGTTCTCGACCGCCTGGAGCACCGAGTGGCAGATGCTCGCCGCCCACGGCTACGCCGTCGTCGCCGCCAATCCCCGCGGCTCGTCGGGCTACGGGCGCGACTTCAGCCGCGCCATCTGGGCGGACTGGGGCAACAAGGACTACCAGGACGTCATGGCGGCCGTCGACGAGGCGGTCGCCCGCGGGGTCGCCGATCCCGATCGCCTGGGCGTCGGCGGCTGGAGCTACGGCGGCATCCTGACCGATCACGTGATCGTCAAGACCGGCCGCTTCAAGGCCGCCACCTCCGGGGCCAGCGAGGTGAACTACCTGGCGAACTACGGCACCGACCACTACCAGTACGAGTGGGAGGCGGAGCTCGGGCTGCCGTGGAAGAACACCGCCGGCTGGATGCGCATCTCGCCCTGGTTCGACATCGAGAAGGTGACCACCCCCACCCTCGTCCTCGGCGGTTCGGACGACATGAACGTCCCGCTGCTCAACTCCGAGCAGCTCTTCCAGGCTCTCCGGCGATTGGGCCGCGAGACCGAGCTCGTCATCTATCCCGGCCAGAACCACGGCATCGCCCGGCCGAGCTACGTGAAGGATCGCTACGAGCGCTACCTCGCCTGGTACGACAAGTATCTGCAGCCAAGAAAGGCGGCGACCTCAACGGGAGGGGGCGCGCGGCCGTAAGATCAGGGTTGCGATGTACAACGAGTTCTATGGTTTCCGGGAGGCGCCGTTCAACATCACCCCCGATCCGCGCTTCCTGTTCTTCAGCGACCGCCACCGGGAGGCCTACAACCACATCCTCTTCGGCATCCGCGAGCGCAAGGGCTTCATCCAGCTGACCGGCGAGGTGGGCGCCGGCAAGACCACCGTCTGCCGGGCCATCCTCGAGGAGCTGGGAGAGAATTACCGCACGGCGCTGATCCTGAACCCCAGCATGACCGCCGCCCAGCTCCTGCGGGCGATCCTCGGCGAGTTCGGCCTGCAGTCGCCGCGCGCCGACCGGGTCTCCTACCTGGAGACCCTGAACCAGTTCCTGCTCGACCAGGTGAAGCTCGGCAACGACGTCGTGCTGCTCATCGACGAGGCGCAGGACCTGGACCTCGATCTCCTCGAGCAGGTGCGGCTCCTCTCCAACCTCGAGACCGACCAGCGCAAGCTGCTGCAGATCGTCCTCGTCGGTCAGCCGGAGCTGCGCGACATGTTGAACGAGCGCCGGCTGCGGCAGCTCCGCCAGCGCATCACCGTCCGCTATCACCTGACGCCGCTCTCCCGCTACGAGACCGAGTACTACATCCAGCACCGCCTCCACGTCGCCGGCGGCAACAGCCGGCCGTCGTTCAACCGCTGGGCCCTGCGCTCCATCCACCGCTACTCCCGCGGCGTCCCGCGGCTGATCAACGCGGTGTGCGACAAGGCGCTCCTCTGCGGCTTCGTGACCGGCACCGACCAGCTGACCGGCGGCCACGTGCGGCGGGCGATCCGCGAGCTGGAGGGGAAGTTCACGTGAGCTTGATCGACGAGGCGCTGAAGCGCGCCCGCCAGGACGCCGCGCTCCAGGACGCCAGCCGGCGCGACGACCGCCGGGTCGTTCCCACCCCGTGGCTGCCCGCCCATCTGCCGCGCCGCGGGAGGTCGCGGGGAAGCCTCGCCGTCCTCGCCGTCGCCGTCTGCCTGGTGGCGGCGGGCGCCGCCGCCACCGCCGTCTGGTGGAGCGGGAGGAAGGGACCCGCGCCGGCCGCCATGGCGAGTCTCGCGGACCATGCCTCCGCGCTGCCGCAGAGCGCGCCGCCGAGCTCCGCGCCGGCGGCGGCGCC
>DATNKQ010000577.1:0-17073 GCA_035603315.1 Thermoanaerobaculia bacterium | reverse complement strand
CGGCCCAGATCAACCCCTTCAGCACCGGCGACTCGGCGACGGCGAAGATGGTGTCGTAGATCTCCACCCCGGTGTTGTCGCCGGTCAGGGGGCCTCCGGCCCACTTCTGCTTCGACTTGTCGTCGCGTGTCAGGTCCGGGGAGAGGGCGGTCCAGGTCTGGCCGCCGTCGGTCGTCCGGAGGAGGACGTTGGCGGCGTGGTAGACGGCCTTGGGGTCGTGCGGCGAGAGCGCGATGGGCGCCGTCCACTGGAAGCGGTAGAGGAGATCCTCGCCGCCGTGGCCGGACGGGTTGTCGGGGTAGACCGAGACGTTCCTCGCCTCGCCCGTCCGGTGGTCGTACCGGGAGATGAAGCCGCCGTACTCGCCGGCGTAGACGATGTTGGGATCGGCGGGGTCGGAGACGACGAACCCCGCCTCGCCGCCCCCCACCCCGTGCCAGTCAGTGTTGCGGATGCCGGCGTTGCTGAGCGTGTTGACGGGAGCCTGCGCCGTGCCGATGTCCTGGAGCGCCCCCGCCACCTGGAAGGGCACGCTGTTGTCGACCGACACGTGGTAGAACTGGCCGATCGGCAACGGCGGCGTGAGCCAGGTCTCGCCGCCGTTGGTCGAGATGTCCACCCCGCCGTCGTTGGCGCAGATCATCCGCCGCGCGTTCTTGGGATCGATCCACACGTCGTGGTTGTCGCCGTGATGAAGGCCGTCGACGTGGTGGAAGGTCTTGCTGCCGTCGATCGACCTGAGCATCGGCACCTCGGGGCACCAGACCTCGTCGGGGTTGGCCGGGCTGACGGCGAGCGTCGTGTAGTACCAGGCGCGCTGCCGCAGCTCGCGGCTGCCGCTGGCAAGAGTCCAGGTTTCGCCGCCGTCGTCCGAGCGGTAGAGCCCTCCCTTTTCGGCTTCGATCAGGGCATAGACCCGGCGGCCGTCGGAAGGCGCCACCGCCACCCCCACCTTGCCCCAGATGCCCTCGGGCAGACCCTTACCGGTGAGCTGCTTCCAGCTGTCGCCGCCGTCGCGCGAGAGGTAGAGGCCGCTGCCTGGGCCGCCGCTCGTCAGGTCCCAGGGGCGCCGTCGCGCCTGCCAGAGCCCGGCGAAGACGATGTTGGGGTTCTCGGGGTCGAGGGCGACGTCGGAGGCGCCCGTCGAGTCGTCCTTCTTCAGCACCTGCTGCCAGCTCTTGCCGCCGTCCCGGGTGCGGTAGACGCCGCGCTCGCGATTGGGGCCGAAGGCGTGGCCGAGCACGGCGGCGAAGGCAATATCGGGATTGCCCGGGTCGACGGCCATGGTGCCGATCT
Source organism: Thermoanaerobaculia bacterium (assembly GCA_035603315.1). Taxonomy (GTDB): domain Bacteria; phylum Acidobacteriota; class Thermoanaerobaculia; order Multivoradales; family UBA5704; genus DATNKQ01. Next base: position 15,777 of record DATNKQ010000577.1, on the reverse strand, counting down.
GCCCCTCCTGCTTCCAGACGTGGGACCAGGTCTTGCCGCCGTCGAGCGACTTGTAGATCCCGTTGCCGGCCTCGACGTTGCCGCGGATGTTGGCTTCGCCGGAGCCGACGTAGACAACGTTGGGATCGGACGCCGCGACGGCGATCGAGCCGATCGACGAGGTCGGCTGGTCGTCGAAAATCGGCTTCCACGAGAGCCCGCCGTCGACCGACTTCCAAACCCCGCCCGAGGCCGCGCCCGCGAAGTAGACGCTCGGGTTCCCGGGCACCCCGGCGACGCGCGCCACCCGCCCCCCCCAGGCCGGCCCCAGCAGCCTGTACTTGAACTGCTTGAGCTCTGGCGGATCCTGGAGGGAGGCGGGAAGAGCAGGGTTCGACGACGCCTGCGGCTTCTCCGCCGCGAAGGCGCGGGAGCCGGTGGCCAGGAGCAGCAGAGCGATGGACGAGACGAGCCACAGACGCCAGGAAACGGGTCGCATCCTTATTCACCTCGAGTGGAGCGAGAGGGTGGGGGAAAAGTTCTCGCCGCGGAGGAGCTTAGCCAAAGCGCCCAAGGGCGGCAAGGGCCGCCCGGACTCCAGTTGACAGCGGCAACCAGCGGAGGATATTTTAAAAAATATATAAACTCGGAAAGGAGAAAGTTATGACTCGCCAGATTCTCCAGCGCTGCATCCTCTTCGCCACCACCCTCCTCCTCCTCGGAAGCGCCGCCCAGGCCACGATCTCGCATACCTGGGTCTCGTCGACCGGCAGCGACACCAACGCCTGTACCCGCAGCGCACCCTGTGCGACCTTCGCCGGGGCTCTTGCCAAGACCAGCGCCGGTGGCGAGATCGACGTCGTCGACTCGGGCGACTACGGGCCGGTCACGATCAGCCAGGCGGTCTCGATCGAGGCGGCCGGCGTCCTCGCAACGATCCAGGTCTCCTCGGGAAACGGCATTACCGTCACCGCAGGCCTGAACGATGTCGTCGTTCTGAGGGGCTTGACGCTCGACGGGCAGGGAGCCGCCAACGACGGCATCAATTTTTCGACGGGAGCGTCCCTCTACGTCGAGAACTGCCGGATCCAACGCTTCAGCAACGCCGGGATCGACTTCCTACCCAACGGAGTGAGCAAACTGTTCGTGACCGACACGATCACGCGCAACAACGGCGCGAGCTGCGGGGTCTACATTCAGGTCTTACTCGGGGGCTTCGCGACTGTGTCGATCGACGGCTTGCGAACGGAGAACAATGCTTGCGGTGTAAAGACAGTAGACACGTCGAACGTCACGATACGAAACTCGGTTGCGGCCAACAACAAGTTCGCCGGATTCTCCATTGTCCAAATTGGGGGTGTTCCGCAAGTACTGATCGAGAGCAGCATCACAACCCATAACGGCACCTATGGCGTTCTATGCATTTCCAATCCTCCTGGGTTCCCTTTTCCCGTCGTTCGCCTGAGCAATGTGACGGTCAGCGACAACCAGATAGGCCTGGGGGCTCTCAATAGCGGGGTCATCATCTCCTTCGGAAACAACAAAGTGGATGGCAACGGCACCAACGGCTCCCCGACCTCGACGATTCCTCCAGTGTAGAGCCTTCTCGTACTGTGCGCCCTCGCGGTTCCTTACTGTGAGGGCGCATGGCTTGACAGACTACTTCGATTTCATCAATACGAAGTGCTGGGGAAGATCCGGAGCCTGGACGGAGGCGAACTGTCGGTTCAGATACTCCGCGAGGGCTGGATGGGTGACGCGGAAGCCGAAGTCGCCCCTCCCGTCCATGTTGTAGTCGCCGATCAGCGCCCAGCGGACCTGCTTTTCTCGGATCTGTGCCACCATCTTTTCGTCCGAGCCGCCCTTGGCAGGCCAGGTCAGATAGGTGTCCCAGACCGGTGACTCGCGTCCGAGGACCGGGTAAAGCCCTGGGGTATAGGGCAGGATCAAGAGCGGCTCGGCGGGAGATAACCGAGTGGATACAGTTCTTGTGACCCCGCTCAAGAGTTGGGCGACTTCCGGCGGCAGCAGAAGACGATCGCCGGCGACCTCGGAAGGGAGGTAGCGCTCGCCTCCGCGCTCGCGTGCGAGCTTGCGAACGAGTGGGCTCTCGGGTAGAGCGGCGAAAACGGTGAGGAAGGCGACGAGAACCGCGATGCCTGCCTTCAACACGATCGCCGCTCGGCGCGGCTCGTTGCCGACGGCGTAAGGCAGAACGAGCAGACCGAGCAAGACCGGATGGATGCTCTGGCCGAGGTGAGGCGCGTCGGCGCGAGAGAAGGCGTGGTGCATGTAGAAGAGCGCGACACAGCCGGCGGCGAGGAGGGGCGCCCGGCTGCCGAGGTTCGCGCGGGTCGTTCCGGCCGCGAACCCGACAGCCAGGATGCAGAACAGAGGGAGGAGCAGGAAACCGAGGCCCAAGGCGAGGCCGTGCAGGTCTTCCAGAAGGCTGAGATCCGCATAGGCCACCCGCCAAGGCCAGGGCACGGGCAGCGGGTTGTTCGTTTTACCCTGAGCGAGAAAGAAGAGAATGGAGCCGATATAGCTCCGGAAGAAGCCTGGCACTAGGACCATCATGATCCCGAGCGGAGCGAGACCCGCGGCAATCCCTGTGCCCCAGGCTAGCAGCCATTTGCCGAGAGGGCCGCGCTCGATCCGGAAATGTAGGAATAGGATCAGGACCAAGAAGACGAGGAACAGGTAGAGGCCGTGGTTCTTGCCTAGGAAGATAGCGAGGCCCACTGTCATGCCGGCTGCGAAATGGCGTCGTTGGGAGGGTTTTTCCAGCAACCGGAGAGCGACGAAAACGGCCGCCATCGAGATCGCCGGTTCGAAGAGCTTGTGGCGCGGAAACATCCAGAGTCCCAAGACGACCGCCGCCAGCGCTAACCCCACCCACCCAGTGAGCGCGCGCCGAGCGGCGAGCAGGCCGAGGAAGAGCCCGCCGACGGCGAAGATAGCCGTCGAGAGCCGGAGTGCCAGGATTCCATCTCCCAATCCCGAGGCCCAGGCTGCAGCCCAGAGGTAGCGGCCCGGGTCGTAGGAGTAGAAGTCGCGGAGAGGGACACCCCCGTGTGCCGTGCGGACCGATCCGTACCACTGGAACCCTTCATCCGCGGGATCGAAGCCAATCCGACCCTGCGCGGCGAAGAGCGCCCCCAGCAGGATGACGGAGAGCAACGCCGGGTAGAGGGCGGCGCTCGGTCCAGAGGTCCTCGAGGGTTGTCCTTCGTCTATCTGCACGACTAAGCCTTCATAGAGTTTGTTAAAGCTGGGTGCTCTGGGTGAGAATTGCGGTTAACACATGTAACGATCCGGTCCTCCCCTGCGCCGAACGAGGGCGCGGAAACGTTTCTGCCTTGACTCGCCGTGAGGCATGGCATATCCTAACAAACCATCTATCTACAAAAACCGGAGGAAAAAGGGCCATGAGAAAGAGCCTGCCGCTCAACGTCGTAGCAATCCTTTTCGTTCTCTTTGGGGTCGCGGCGGTCGCCCACGCTCAGGCGACGCGGACCTGGGTGTCCGGCGTCGGCGACGATGCCAACCCGTGCAGCCGCACGGCGCCCTGCAAGACCTTCGCGGGCGCGATCTCGAAGACCGCGCCCGGCGGCGAGATCAACGTCCTCGATCCCGGTGGATTCGGTGCGGTGACGATCACCAAGTCGATCACCATCTCGTCCTGGTGCTTCGAGGCGGGCGTCCTCGTCTCTGGCACGAACGGCATCATCGTGAACGTGCCCAACGCGACCGACGTCGTCATCCTGCGCGGCCTCGACATCGAGGGGCTGGGCACCGGCGTGAGCGGCATCACCGTGCTCACGGGCGGCACCGTGTTTATCGAGAACAGCACTATTAATCATTTTACCGTTTCCGGGATCAACTTCACCCCCACCGTCGCCGGTAGCGAGCTTCACGTGCTCGACACCATCGTGCGCGACAACGGAGTTCTTCCTTCGTCGGGCCAGGGCATTCTGGTTGCTCCCACCGCCGCCGCCAAGGCCACCTTCGACCACGTCCGGATCATCAACAACATCGCCGGGCTCAAGGTCCTGGGCAGCGCCGCTGCGAACGTCTCGGTCAAGAACAGCGTCGCCTCGAGCAACAACTTCGCCGGCTTCGCGACGGGTACCGGCACGGCGACCATGACGGTCGAGGACAGCGTGGCGACCCACAACGGCACCGGAGTCGGCTGCGGCGCCGGCACCGTCCGTTTGGGCAACACGAGCATCACCGACAACGGGACGGCATGGTCCAACGGCGGCGCCTGCTCGTCGTTCAAGAACAACGACATCGACGTCGTCCTCCCCTTTACCCCCACCCCGATCAACCCGCAGTAGCACTCTTCGCCGGCTCTCCTCCCGGTCCCCTTCGGGACCGGGAGGAGTTCGCGGCGGTCAGCTCGAAAGCCGCCCCCGCAGTCGTAGAAGGACGTTCCGCAGCCGCCAGGCTCGAGTCCCCTCCATGAAGGCGACGCGCCGGCGCCAGGAGGCAAGCTCGGTGTAGAGCCGCTGGCGCTCCTCGGCCAGCTGGTCTCTCTCGCGGACGAGGGGCGCGCTCTCGACGCTCATCCGGTGCAGCTCCGCCGCCAGCCGATCGCGCTCGCTGCGCAGCCCCTCCTCCCTCTCGGTCATGACCTTGGCCAGGGTGGCCCTCGCCATGTCGGCCTGGTGCTGCTCCGTCAGCAGAGAGGGCAGGCGGCGGCGGTAGAGGTCGTGGTGCTTGTCGAACATGTAGATGCGCAGCGGCTCTCCTACCTCCGCCCGCAGGAGGGTGGTGGCCATAGATCCGGGGCGCACGCGATAGTCGAAGGTTATGCCGGGCAGCCGGTGGAAGCGCCAGCCGCGCTCCGCGGCGCCGATCCACAGGTCCCAGTCCTCCCAGCCGGCGGCCGGCATCCCGCCGTCGAAGCCGCCGCAGGCGCTCCACACCTCGCGCCGGAAGACGGCGCAGGCGTCGATGTAGTTGGCCCGCAGCAGCTCGTCGAGGTTGAATTCCGGGACCTCGACCTCCTCGGAGCGAAGCCCGAACTCAGAGCGGCTGCCGTAGACGACCCCCACGCTTGGGTCCTCGTCGAGGATGCGAAGGGCGGCCGCCGGAAAGCCCGGACGAAGGTGGTTGTCGGCGTCCAAAGGCAGGAGGTAACGGCCGCGCGCCTCGCGGATGCCGCGGTTCCTTGCCGCGGCGAGGCCGGCGTTCTCCTGGTCGACGACATGGTAGCCGGCCCGGCGGAGGATGGAGAGGATCTCCAAGGTGCGCGGCTCGCGCGAGCCGTCGTTGACGACGATCAGCTCGGCGGCCTCGGGGACGCTTCTCTCGGCGCTCGCCACCGCCTCGAGGAGGAACTCGCCGTCGTCGTGGCAGGGGATGACGATCGAGAGGTCGACCGGCCGCTCGCGGTCGCGGCCGTCCAGTCGGGCGCCGGAAGGCGACGGCGCCGACCATAGCCCGGAGGCGGAGAGGTCGGCCGCCGCGTCGAGCTCGGCCAGGAGCGCCGCGCACTCCGGGTGGGCCGCCGCCACCAGGCCGATGAGCGGGTCGGCGCCGCCGACCTGTTGAAAGAGGTCGCGCCCGAGGAGGGTGCCGATCTGCCCGGTTGTCGGGATCGTCCGTTCCAGGGTAGCGTGGCCGTCGCTCAGGGCGAAACGGTCGGCGACCAGCGACGCGAAGTCGTCGAGACGGTTGACCAGGGTGTCGGCGCTCACCAGGAGCGACCGCTGGCGATGCCGGCGGTGGAAGTCGAGGAGCTGCCGGTTGTAGAAGGTCCAGATGCGGTAGGCGTAGTCGGGATGGTCCAGGAAGACGCCGGCCCCCAGGCGCTGCATGGAGTCGGCCACCTCCCACGGGAAGCGGTAGAGGAGGAGGTAGCGGGCGTCGCCCAGCAGATCGTCCCAGAAGTCGAGGAGGAGGGTCGCCCGCGGATCTTTCCATCCCCAACGGCTGGTGCCGGCTCGGGTGGCGATCAGCGCCCGTGCGGCCTCGCGGCCTGCCTCCCAGCGGCCGGAGTCGAGCTTCTCGCTTTCCGTCCAGCCCCAGTCGGGGTGGCCCGCCTCGCCCGCCGTCGTGGCCTCCCGCACCAGGCGGCGGTCGATCTCCAGGAAGTCGACGTCCTCGAAGTAGCCGCGCGGGTTGGCGGCGTCTGCCGGCAGCAGCCGGGAGCCCATGTCGACGCCCATCGCCGCCAAGCAGGAGGCGGCGAGCGAGGTGCCGGAACGGTGCATCCCGGTCACCAGGATGGGCGGGCCGGGCTCGGCGAGCGGAGTCAAGGCGGTAGGCGCTATGGCGTGCTGGTCTGGCTGCCTCGGTGACGATCGTAGAGGACGATGTTCTCCCACTCCGAGGCGTCGGAGCGCGCCACCACCGCCACTACCGGCTCGCTGTCGCTCAGGTTGAACACCTCGTGCGGCACTCCGGGCTCGATGAAGATGAAGTCGCCCGCCTCATTGTCGACGACCTGGGTGAGACCCGGGCCGTACTCGTGGCGGACGCGCCCGGCCAGGATGTACAGCATGACCTCGAAGTCGACGTGGACGTGGGCGTGGGCGACCCCGCCCGGAGGGATCGTGGCCACGTTCATGGAGAGCTTCCGGGCGCCGACGTTCTTGGCCGACATCCCGACTTTGTAGCGGATGCCGTTCCAGTCTCTGCAGGTAGCGCTGTCGCGGAGGACGAGGATGCCGTCGCCGCCCTCGACGGGTTGCTTTAGACTTTCGTTAGAGTCCGTCATTTGCCTTGCCTTGGATTTCGCCAGCATAGCATCCGAGGCCGCCGGCTCCGAGCGCGCCGCAACCGTGGAATAATCCGCTCTCCCGTGATGCCGACTCCCACTGACCTGCGGCTGCAGGCGACCGGCCTGCTGCTCTTCCTCTTCATCCCCCTGGTGCTCTTCCTCTTCGTGCGCCATCCGCGGCCGGTGGGCCTGTCCGCCGCCGCCGGGGTCGTGCTCATGCTCGGACACCGTTTCCTCGCCCGTCCCTACATGGCAACGGCGCTCTCCGCCAAGTGCCTGTGGTGCAACCTCCTCCTGCCTGCTGGCGATGGAGGATCGGTGGCGCTCGGCCTGCGGACGGGGAGCGGCACCGTCACGGCTCGCTGCTGCGCGGCGCACCGGCGGCCGGCGGCGCGGTTCTTCGCCTTCCTGGAAGCCTGGCGCTGGCCGCTCCGCGCCGGCATTTTCTTCCCTCTTCTCGTGCTCCTCAGCGCCCTCACCGCTGCCGCCCTCGGCCAGGCCGCGCCGCTGCCGCGGGCCACCGCCCTCTTCCAACTCGTCGTCGGGGTGACCGTCAACCTGGCGGCGTTCGGCTACCTGCTCATGCCCGAGCGGCCGGACGACTCGCCGGCCGCCGTGCCGTTCCCGGCCCACAACTTCTTCCTCCTCGGGGTCCGCAACCTGCTGTGGATCTTCCGCCTGATCGGGCTCTGGTGGATCGCCGTGGGGCTGATCCATCTGGTCCGATAGCAGACGTCCGCTACCGCTTCCCCTGCTTCGCCGCCGTCTCGGGCGGCGAGCGCACGAGGAGGCGCCGCAAGTACAGGGTGCCGCGTGTAGGTTCGACGGCGACGATTCCCCAGATGTAGGCGCCGCTCGCCGGCAGGGAGACGTCCAAGGTGGCGTGGGCGGACATCGGGGTGAGGACGCTGCGGTCGTAGACGACGACCTTGCCGGGAGCGGCCTCCGACGGCCGCTCGACCACGACGTTGTAGAGATCGAGGGCGGTCAGCCCCGGTAGCCGGGGCCATTGGATCTGGAAGCGCAGGCTCTTGGGATCGCCGGCGGCGGAGCGCTCGAAGCGGCCGTCGAGCCGGTAGAGGCCGGTCACCGCGAGCTGCTGCGAGGCCTCCCCCCGCGAGCCGGCGAGCACCAAGTCGACCATGAGGAAGCGCCGCTCGTCGTCGGAAAGGGCGCGGTACTCGCGGGGGACCCGGACCCCCTTGGGGGCCCAGACCTTGACCCCCGGCCGGCGGACGTTGAGCGTCAGCCGGCCCGCCCCACGCCCCTCGCCAACGGTGCGCGCCTCCTGTCCCTCCGGCCGCCCCGGATCGCGGAAGCCGACCTCGTAGTAGGCGGAGGTCCAGCCCGCCAGGCGGTCGACGAGGCTGCGGGCGCCGCCCTGGCGCAGCAGGAGGCCGCCGGCGCGCTCGCTCATCACCCGCAGGGCGGTGTCCCCCCGGCTGGCGCGGCTTTCCAGCTCGGATGACGCCTCCAGGCCGAAGCCTGCCGGCGGTTCCCTCTCGGCCGGGGCCGGCTGGGCGTCGACGAACACCGGCAGGGCGCCGGTTCGGCCGAGGGCGGCGAGCGGCTCCTCGAAGCGCCGGCCGAGGGGATCGGAGCGCCCGCCATGGCCTCGGCTGCCATCCGGGCCGCGGCCGCCCTCGAGATAGACGCGGGAATCGATCCCCTGCGAGAAGTAGAGAAGGACCTTCGGCCCCTTGAGCTGCTGGAGGAAGGCGGCCAGCGTCGCCAGGGAACCGGCGAGGTCGCGGGCGGCGCCGCAGTAGAGGGCAGCGGCCTCGACGCGCTCGGCCGCCGGCGCCAGGCCGGCGATCCGCATTCTCAGGGCGGCCCTGCCGGCGCCGTCCAGCGCCACCGGAACAGCCTCCTCGCGGAAGCTCTTACCGGATGAATAGAGGAGCAGATGGACGCGGTCGGAGGGCGGCAGGCGGTCGAGGAGCTCGGCGGCGGCGCGCTGGGCCTCCGCCAGGCCGGCGGGGGTGGAGAAGGCGAGGTCGAAGAGGAAAAAAATGCTGCGGGGCGCCCGCGCCTCGGCGGCCTCCTCCGCGGGCCTCGGTGCCGCGAACAGGTCAGGCTCGACCGCCCGGCCGTCGACCCGCAGCTCGATGTCCCCACGCCGGAGGTCGCTAACGGGGCGATCCGCCAGGTCGACGGCGTAGAAGGGGACGGTCCGCAGGTCGGCGGGCGACTCGGCGGCAGGCGGCGAAGGGGGAATGGCGGGAGCGGCGCCGCCGGTCTGGATCGTCCACGCCAGGACCGGGGCGAGCGCCAGGGCGAGCCGACCGACCGCGGGAGTCCGAGCCATTCTCCCTCCTCGAAGAAACGCCTCCATCCTACCAGCAGGAGGAGACGGAGTCGGCGGCCGATCGGCCCGATCCCGCGGACCTAGCTGTCGCCGCGCGGCGCCATCTTGTAGGCGTAGAGCAGCAGCGCCAGCCCGACGAAGAAGGGGATCAGACTGACGACCAGGCCCGATCGTTGGGCTGCGGCCTCTGGGCGCCGCCGCCGGTGCGCTGACCGGGACCTATCTGCTGGTACGGCTGGCCCTGAGCGTCACGGGAGCGCGCCGCTGACGGCTCCGCGGCTTACTGCCCCGGACGGATGAAATAGCCGGTGACTTTGAAAGCGCCGTCCCTGTCGCGCACCGGCGTAACGGTCTCGACGGCGGAGGTCAGGTTCTCGAACGAGGTCGCGTATTGGATCACCACGTACTCGCCGGCCGGGGCGCCCTGCAGATCGGTGGTGCGCTGGGCGGAGCGGAAGGTGCGGGCCACGACCTTGCCTAGCGGTTGGCGGACCTTGCCCAGGGTCGCTTCCCAGTTCGCGCGGGTGGTTGCCGCCTGAAATAGGCCGGCCGCGGAGTCCCAGCTCTCGCCATACTTGCCGTCGTCGACGAGCGCGAGCCATGATTTGGCGGCGGCGACCGCCTGATCCTTCGCCGCCTGCTCGTCTATGGCGACTGCGGGCACGGACGCCAAGGCCAATAGCGAGACCGCCAACACGCTCTGAAGCCATCTCGTTCCCATGATCCGCTCCTTGGGCTTTCCAGATCTTGCGGATGAAAGACTAACATGCCCGGTGGAAGGAGTGGGATACTCTAGGAGGATAGGAGCCGTGAAGAGAATCGCTCTCGCTCTCTTGACCCTGCCGATTCTGATCGGCCTCGCGCCCTTCGCCGCGCCCCTCCGGGCGCAGGCGCCGGAGACGCCACCGCCCATGACCGCCACCGCTCCCAGCCTCACCGTCCAGGGGACGGCCGAGGTACGCGCCGACCCCGACGAGGCGACGGTTCGGCTGGGGGTGGTCGCCCAGGCGCCCAACGCCCGCGCCGCCCAGGAGAAGACGAACCAGTCGGCCAACGCCATCCTGGCAGCCATCCGCGGCCTCGGGGTGGAGGCGAAGAACGTCCAGACTCTGGGTCTGAGCCTGACGCCGCTCTACGCCAACATCCGGCCGGACCAGCGCGACCAAGAGCCCCGAATCACCGGCTATCAGGCCGCCAACACGGTTTCCGTGCGGCTCCAGAAGCTCGACCTTATCGGCCAGATGATCGACGCCGGCCTGGCTGCCGGCGCCAACCAGGTCGAGGGGGTCGACTTCGGGCTGCGCGACGAGGAGCCGGTCCGCGCCCGCGCCCTGGCACAGGCGGTCAACGCCGCCCGCGACAAGGCGCAGGCGATCGCCGCCGCGCTCGACGTCCGGCTCGGCGAGGTGGTGGAGGTTGCCGAAGGCGTCTCCTCCAACCCGCAGCCGCGCTTCGAGGGCCGCATGGCGATGCTCGCCTCCGCTTCGCAGACGCCCGTCTCCGCGGGCCAGCTCACCGTCAGCGCCAGCGTCACTCTCCGCTACCGTATCTCGCCCTGAGTCCCGGCCGCTTTCCAACGCGCGATAGTGTCCCGACTTGGCCTCGTGTAGCGATTGGCAGCGCCCCACCTTCGAATTCTGCAAGCGCAGAGAGATCCCGGGCGCGTGCTAGCATCACTTTTCGAACCTACACAGCCTGAGGAGGGCTATGAGCGCTACGGAAACGAGCTCGCAGGAGGATCTGAACCCATTTCGCATCGCGCAGCAGCAGTTCGACCAGGCCGCCCACTTCGTGCCGGCCCTGCGCGACGGCCTGATCGATTACTTGAAGACCCCCAGCCGCGTCATCACCGTGCAGTTTCCCATCGAGATGGAGGACGGCTCCGTCAAGACTTTCACCGGCTACCGCGCCCTCCACAGCCGGGTGCGCGGGCCGGGCAAGGGCGGGATCCGTTATCACCCGGACGTCACCGAGGACGAGGTGCGGGCGCTGGCCTCGTGGATGACCTGGAAGTGCGCCGTGGCCGACATCCCCTTCGGCGGCGCCAAGGGCGGCGTCATCTGCGATCCCAAGAAGCTGTCGAAGGCCGATCTGCGCAAGATCACCCGCCGCTTCATCGCCGAGCTGGGCGACAACATCGGCCCCCATACCGACATTCCCGCCCCCGACGTCAACACCGACGGCGGCACCATGGCCTGGATCTACGACACCTACTCGATGATGCACCCGGGCGAGAACAACCTGCCGGTGGTGACCGGGAAGCCTTTGGGGATCGGCGGCTCGCTGGGGCGCCGCGAGGCGACGGCGCAGGGGTCGCTCTTCGTCACCCAGCGGGCGCTCGGCCGCGGCATCGTCCCCTCGCTGCCGGCGCTCGCCGGGGCGCGTCTGGCGGTCCAGGGCTTCGGCAACGCCGGCTCGATCGCGGCGGAGCTCTTCGCCGCCGCCGGCGCGCGCATCGTCGCCCTGAGCGACTCGACGGGCGGCATCCACAGCCCGGACGGGCTCGACCCGGAGGCGGTCATCGCGCACAAGAAGCAGACGGGGTCGGTCGTCGGCTTCCCGGGCGCCCGGAACCTCTCCAACGCCGAGCTCCTCGTCGTTCCCTGTGACGTGCTCATCCCGGCCGCGCTCGAGAACCAGATCCGGGGCGACAACGCGGGTGCGATCCAAGCGAAGCTCGTCGTCGAGGCGGCCAACGGGCCGACCACCCCCACCGCCGACCGCATCCTCTTCGAGCGCGGCATCCCGGTGCTGCCCGACATCCTCGCCAACTCGGGCGGCGTGACGGTCAGCTACTTCGAATGGGTGCAGAACAACGAGAACGAGCAGTGGGGCCTGGAAGAGGTCAACGGCAAACTCAAGGCGCGGATGGAAAAGGCGACCGACGACGTCATCGACACCCAGGCGCGGATCGGCCGCGAGGGCAGGCGCGTCGACCTCCGCACCGCGGCCTACGTGCTCGCCATCGGTCGCGTGGCCGAGGTGGCGATCGAGCGCGGGATCTGGCCGTAGGGGGCGGGAGGTGCTGGTCCTCGCTCACCGGGGCGACTACGCGGACTGCCCCGAGAACACCTTGGAGGCTTTCGAGCGGGCGGCCGCCCGCGGGGCCGACGGCATCGAGACCGACGTCCGCCTCTCCCGCGACGGCCTGCCGGTGCTGTTCCACGACCGCCGGGCGCCGGACGGCCGCGAGGTGGCAGCGCTCACCGCCGCCGAGCTCGCGGCCGCCGCCGGCTATCCGGTCCCCAGCCTCGACCAGGCGCTCACCCTCTTCCCGGACCTGCTGTGGAACCTCGAGGTCAAGACGCCGGCGGCCGCCGGCGCGGCCTTGGGGCTCGTCGAGCGTTTCCGCTCGAGCCACCGCTTCCTCGTCTCCTCGTTCTGGCACCCGCTGGTCCTCCCCTTCACCCGCGTCGCCGGAGTCGAGTGCGCCCTTCTCCTGGCCAGCCGGCCGGCCAGCTTCGAGGCCTTCGCCGGCCTCTTCCCGCGCGACGGCAGCATCTGGACCGCGGTGTGGGACTTCGAGATGCTCGACCCCGCCCTCCTCGACCAGGCGCGGGCGCTGGGGTTCCGCAGCTTCGTCTATGGAGCGCAGACAGCGGACGAGCACCGGCGGGTGGCCGAGCTCGGCGATCAGCGGGATCTGGGCTTGGCCGGGTTGATCACCGATCGGCTGGACCTGGCGGGGCGCTCTGCTCCCGCCGGCGCCGCTCTTCCTCCCGGCCGGCCTCCGTCCAGCTCCTGATGTCGGCGGCGCTCATGGCGCCGATCGGCGCCAGCCGGGCGTCGTGATAACCCCACTCCAGGACGTCGGTCAGGTACTGCGAGCGCGAGAGGATGGTGCCGCGGCAGATGCGCTCCTCCGCCGGGCCGGCAGGGCCCTCTCCGACGAGGCGCGAGAGGAGGGCGTCCATCACCTCCTGAGGCACCGCCTGCCGCTCGGCCGGATAGATGTAGCCGAAGAGGATGAGGTGGGAGAGGAGGACACGGAAGTTGGAGCCGAAGCGCCTCAGGAGCCGCTTCCAGTCGAGCTCCCGCGCCCGGCTCCGCAGCAGATGCGCGACGTCGGCGCCGTCGTAACGCTCACGCTCGAGGACGAAGGACTTCGACCAGATGATCTCTTCGGCCGGGCAGAGCTTGACCGGGAGCCCGAGGACCTCACCCGGGACGGCGTGCTCGAACCACTGGTCGTCGACCTCCGCCAGGCCGTTGCCGGAGCCATAGATGAGGTCCACGAAGGCATCGCCGCAGCGGACCTTGCCCAGCCAATGAGGGAAGGTGAGCTCGGCGTCGAAGCCGGCCGCCGCCAGGCTTGCCAGGGCGGGCTCGAGATCGCCCTGGCGGAGGAAGAGGTCGAAGTCCTTGGTGTGGCGGACGATCCCCGTATAGCCGGCGAAGGCGTAGGCGCCTCCCACGAGGAAGGGGATCGCGGCCTCTTCCAGCACGACCATCGTCCGTCGGTAGAACTCGGCGTCGGCGGGATCGATGGCGTGATCCTCGGTAGCGACGGCGGAGAGCGTAGGCGCGAAGTCCATGGGTTCGTCGAGGGAGCAAGACGCATACCAGAATCGAGTCCCGGGTGCATTCCTCTGGCACGTCCCTTGCGACGCTCCCCCTGGACCATGGCGGCGGACGGCGAGGCGGCGCACGCGGAGAAGGGGCCGGTAGTGCGGATCGGCGCCGTTGCCGACCTCCACTACACGCGGTCGCCGCAGCCGGGATCGTCGGTCAAGGAGCTCCTGGGACAGGTCAACCGGGAGTGCGACGTTCTGCTCTTGGCCGGCGACCTGACCGACCACGGCCTGCCGGAGGAGGCGCAGGCGCTGGCGAGAGAGCTCGTCTCCGCCGTCAACGTGCCGGTGATCGCCGTCCTCGGCAACCACGACTTCGAATCCGGCAGGGCCGCGGAGGTCACCGGCGTCTTCTGCGACGCGGGGATCAAGATGCTGGACGGCGACGCCGTCGAGGTCGAGGGGGTCGGCTTCGCCGGCATCAAGGGTTTCTGCGGCGGCTTCGGCAAGCGGGCGCTGGCCCCCTGGGGCGAGGAGATCATCAAGCAGTTCGTGCACGCGGCGGTCGACGAGGCGCTGAAGCTGGAGTCGGCGCTGGCCCGGATGCGCTCGGCCCATCGGATCGCCATCCTCCACTACTCGCCCATCCAGGCGACGGTCGAGGGGGAGCCGCGCGAGATCTTTCCCTTCCTGGGCTCCAGCCGCCTGGAGGAGCCGCTCGCCCGTTACCGCGTCGACGCCGTCGTCCATGGCCATGCCCACCGGGGCGCGCACGAGGGCCGCACGGCGGGCGGCGTCCCGGTCTACAACGTCTCGCTCCGGGTGCTGCAGGCGACCTTTCCCGACCGGCCCCCCTTCAAGGTAATCGTCGTCCCCGGCGGTCCTCCACCCCTGTAGTAGACTGCCCGGGCGGAGCCTTCCGCCCTCGACCGACCTCGCCGCGCGATGAAGACCAGCGAAGGATTCGTTCTCGTCCGTCCCGGCCTCCACCTCTACTTCCGCACTCTGGGCGAAGGGCCGGAGACCGTCGTCGTCCCCAACGCGAGCTGGCTCGCGGAGTCGCTCCTGCCGCTGGCGGAGGGGCGCACCCTGATCTTCTTCGATCCCCGCAGCCGGGGCCGCTCGAGCGCCGTCACCGACCACCGCCGGCTCTCGCTGGGGGACGATGTGGACGACCTCGAGGCGGTGCGGCGCTACTTCGGCCTCGAGCGCTTCTCGCTCCTGGGCGCCTCCTATCACGCCGCGCCCGCCGCCCTCTACGCTCTCGACAACCTGGCGCGGATCGAGCGCCTCCTCCTGGTCTGTCCCATCACCCCGCGCCAACCGGGCGAGTGGGCGCAGGAGACGCCCTCTCCCGAGGTCCTCGTCTACCCGCCGGGGGTGCCGCGCCTGGAGGAGATGCGGCGCGAAGGGCTGGACCGCAGCGATCCGGTGGCTTTCTGCCGGGCCTGGTTCAACTATTTCCTGCTGCCGGCGATGATGGGCGACCTCGAAGCGGCCGGGCGCTTCCCTTTGGACGATGTCTGCTCGTTCCCCAATGAATGGCCGGCGCGCACCATGACGCTCTACTTCCAGCACATCGTGCCCAAAATGAAGGCGTGGGACTTCCGGCCTCGCCTGCCTGCCCTGGAGCAGCCCGTCCTGGTGCTGCAGGGGACCGACGACCTGGTGCCGCTCGCGGCTTCGCGGGAGTGGGCCGAGCACTGCGGCAACGGCCGCTTCCTGGCCATCGAGGGCGCCGGCCACCATCCCTACCTGGAGCGGCCGCAGGAGTTCTTTCCCGCCGCCGAGACGTTCCTCAAGGGAGAATGGCCGCAGAACGCCGTCGTGGTGCGGCGCGCGGCCTGAAGGGACCCGCTGACATCTGCGAACTAGCGGCGGGCGGCGGAGAGGAGCCGCTGCACACCGCCCCGCCAGCCCAGGAAGCGGATGGGGCGTTCGAGCCGCGTCAGAGTCCAGCACTCCTCGTCGCGCTCGGTGGCAGGGCGGTGCTCCGACCCGGCGGGGTAGACGGTGTACTCGCCGGCCTCGTAGCGTCCCATCTTATCCTCGTAGCCGCCGGCCAAGACCAGCACGTCCTCGCGGCCGGGGTGCATGTGGCGGGGGAAGTACTTGCCTGGCGGCATGTGGCCGAGGAGGAGGGCACTGCCGCTCGCGGCGTCCTTGAGCATCACCATGTAGTACGCCCCCGGAGCCCAGGCGCAGCGCCAGCGGAGGTCGAGCTCGGCGACCGGCGGGAGCTCCCGGCG
>DATNKQ010000571.1:0-19099 GCA_035603315.1 Thermoanaerobaculia bacterium | reverse complement strand
TCGGAGCGCGAGCCGCCGCCGCGGATGACGACCGCGCAGTCGACGGGCCGGCCGGCCAGCCCCCCGAGCAGGGAGAGCGCCGAGGCCACCTCGCGCTCCGCCTCCCGGCCCTGCACCGAGGCGTGGAGGAAGAGCACCTGGAAACCGTAGCCGCTCTCCGAGAGGCAGGAGAGGAAGTCGTGGTAGGCGGCGCTGTCGCGCGAAGTGATGAGGGCCAGCCGGAGCGGCAGCTCGGGCCAGGGGAGGGCGCGGTTGCGCTCCAGGAGGCCGGCCGCCGAGAGCGCCGCCAGGGTCTCCCGCCGCCGGCGCTCGAGGAGGCCGAGAGTGAAGACCGGGTCCACCTCGCGGACGCAGAGCTGCACCTTGCCGCCCGGCCCGTAGAAGTCGAGGTTGCCGCGGCAGCGCACCTGCATCCCCTCGGCGATCTGCTGCTCGCTGGCCGCCAGGAGCTTCTTGACGCGCGCGTAGTCGGTCTTCCAGATCACCGCTTCCAGCTTGCCGACGATCTCGTCGCGCTCGCCCTTCTCGACCAGCTCGAAGTAGAGATGGCCGCGCGGGCTCGCCTTCACCCGCTGCGCCTCCCCCGCCACCCACAGCGAGGCGAAGGCCTCGGAGAGGAAGTCGCGGATCTCGCCGCAGAGCTGGGAGACACTGTAGGTCGGCTCGAAGAGGGGAAGGGTCATGCCAGCGCTGCGCCTAGGGACGGCGGCTGAAAGGATTGCTCAATGGTACGACTTCAGCTCTTTCGCCGAGCCCAGCGGGATCGACTCGGCCCACTCGACCGCCTTCTTCTCGCCCATGGTGAGCTTGGAGAGGAAGGCCACCGCCTCCTCGCGGTCGCGGAAGAGCCGCCAGATGAAGGTGTGGCCGGCCGGCGCCGTGAAGTAGGTGTAGTGCTTGGAGCCGTTCGAGAGGTCGAAGCCCAGGTTGGTCTCGCCGTTGACCCCGACGCAGGCCAGGGCGATGGCGCGGCAGGCGAGCGCCAGGGCCTTGATGGCGTCCTCGTAGTCCGCCAGCTCCTCGCGCGACAGCGGCGAGTGGTAGAGGGCGATCTTGGCGCCGTCCTCCTCGGCCAGCAGGTTGTAGGGGATGTCGTTGCGGTCCATGGCGTCCTTCGTCTCGCTGGTGGTGACGAAGACGTCCTCGCTGCCCGCCACCTTGTAGGTGATGGCGTAGACCGCCGGCTCGAGCTGAGAGAACGTCTCCGAGAGGATGCTCTCGTCCTCGATGGTGAAGTAATACAGCCGGTTCATCATTCTTCGCGCCATAGGACGTAGTCCTCCAGATCACGCGGTTCGACGGGACTTCTCTAGAGTGGGGTTCCAGCGGTGAACGGCCCCGCGAACCAGAGATCCTATCAGATCGCGCCCTGTCCCCCGCCCGAGAGGTCCGGCGGCGGCGGCAGGGGGGAGGGCCGGTACTCCTGCTCGCGCAGCAGCAGGCCGATCACCAGGCCCGCGGCCAGGCCGCCCATGTGGGCTGCGTTGTCGATCTCCGGGTAGCGGAGCCCGAGGAAGACGTTGAGCCCCGCCCAGAAGAGGAGCTGATAGAGGAGCGACTTCGCCTGCGGGCGCAGGCGGGAGCGCCGCCGCAGGAGGAAGGCGATGAGCGCTCCCAGGAGGCCGAAGATGGCCCCCGAGGCGCCCGCCGAGAGCCTTTCGGGGTTGGGGGAGCTGCCGAACTGGCTCCAGAGGACGCTGGCGAGCGACCCCGCGAGGCCGCTCGCGACATAGGCGCCGAGAAGGCGGCCGGAGCCCAGCCAGACCTCGAAGAGGCTGCCGAGCTGATAGAGCGCCCAGCCGTTGAGCAGCAGGTGAGGGATGCCGATGTGGAGGAACATGCTGGCGAAGAGCCGCCAGTACTCCCCCGCGAACACCCTCTCGGCCTGGTTGGCGCCGAAGCGCAGGAGGACCTGGGCGTCGGTCGAGCCGCCGGAGAGCGACTCGACGACGAAGACCGCGACGATGGCGATCAGCAGGAGCGTCGTCACCGGGGTGCGCTGGCCGAGGTTCATCGCCGCGCGCCTCGCGCGCCCTGCCGCGCCGCCGCTTCCAGGTAGAGCTCGAGGCGCTGCCGGTCGGCCGCCGTGAGGTCTCCGGGGGCGAGGTAGAAGGGATCGCCGGCGGGCGGCAGGGGCACGTAGGCCGTCGACAGGGAACGGTCCAGCCCCTCGCAGTCGAGGGACGTCAGGGGGAGGATCGAGAGGCGGTCGCAGAGGTTGACGACGTCGTTGGCCAG
The DNA here is from genome assembly GCA_035603315.1 of Thermoanaerobaculia bacterium. Classification (GTDB taxonomy): domain Bacteria; phylum Acidobacteriota; class Thermoanaerobaculia; order Multivoradales; family UBA5704; genus DATNKQ01. The sequence goes on along the minus strand of DATNKQ010000571.1, from coordinate 16,861 downwards.
CCGGCTGCGGATCTGCACGGCGATCTGCGCCGGCAAGCGCTCGGGGGTGATGAGGTAGCCGCCGCCCAGGGCCCGGGCGATGCGCACCCTCCCTGCCAGCACCTTCTCCTGCGGCGGCACCAGCACCTCCTCCTCGAAGCGCTGGCGGACTCCCGACAGGTCGACGTCGGCCACCAGCCAGCCCTTGCCGAGGAACTGGACCCGGAGCTCGGCGTTGTGGCTGCCGTCGAGGCCGGGCTGGAGGAGGAGCTGGTTGCTCTTGAGGATGAGCTGATTGCGCGGCGAGGAGAGGCGGACGGTGAGCGGCCCCTGGGTGATCGGCACGGCCTCTGCCGCGGTTTCGCTGTAGCCGTGGTTGAGGCGTGCGAAACGGAAGAGCCCGGGTGGGCCCTGCGCGGGAGGCGCAATCGGGCGGGCAGGCGCCAGGGTGGCGCCGAGCAGGAGGGGGAGCGCCAGGGCGAAAGAGAGCCTCACGCGCTCCCGCCCGGCGGCTGCGGATGGGACGTCACTCTAAGGATAGTACCCGTGAGCGGTGCGCGCCTTCAATCCACCCCTCGCGACCTTGACCTCGATCGGATGGTAGCTGCGGTCGCCCTCCTTGCGCTCGGCGTTGAAAGCCAGCAGGTAGCGGCTGCGCAGCTCGGCGCCGATTTTCTCGTAGACGCTCGCCAGCTCGGGGGCGTGGCTGATGAAGAAGGCCCGGCCGCCGGTCTCCTCGGCGAGGTTGTTGAGCTTGCTGCGGATGCCGACGCTGGCGACCGAGACGTTCAGGCCGATGGGGAAGACGGCCACGCCGCTGCGCCGCGCGTACTCGAGGGCGTCCTTCCACGGGATCTCGCTCGAGGTGTCGTCGCCGTCGGAGATGATCACCAGCGCCTTCTGGCCGTGGCTGCCGCGGAAGTAGTAGAGGCTGTGGACAAGGGCGTCGTGGAGCGAGGTCGCCCCCACCGCCTGCAGCCCCTCGATCGACTTCGCCACCGCCTCGACGTCGTCGGTCAGCGGCATGCGCAGGACCGGCCGGTCGGAGAAGGTGAGGGCGAAGGCATGGTCCTTGGGCCGTCCCACATGGGCGAGGAAGCCGCCGGCGGCGCGCTCGGCCTCGGAGAGCGAGGAGGCCATGGAGCCCGAGGTGTCGATCATGATGCCGACGGTCAGGGGGAGGTTCTCGACCAGCTCGAACTTGCCGATCGGCTGGACCTTGCCGGCGTCGACGATCTGGAAGTCCTTGACCGTCAGGTCGCGGACGAGGTTGCCGGCGTGGTCGGTGACCGTGGCGTAGAGCTCGACGAGGTCGACGTCGACCTCCTCCTGGTACTCCGGCGCGCGCAGGAAGCGGGTGTCCTCCGCCCGGCTGCCGTCGTCGAGCTGAGCGGCGACGGCGAGATAGAGGGTGTCCTTGCCCGGCGGCACCGTGATGTCCGTCTGCCAGGGCGGCCGGGTGAGCTTGGTCACCAGCGTGTCGTTCAGGCGGAACTCGACCGACTCCACCCGCCGGTCCTCCGGCACCGAGACCTCCGCCAGGGCCGCAGTCTTGCCGACCGGCTTGGAGCCGCGGCGGGGCTCGAGGATCGAGACGCGGAAATTGCCCCGCGGCTGGTTCAGGACCAGCTCGTCGGAGGCCACCAGCTTGCCCTTGGCGTCGTACCCTTCCGCCCGCACTACCTGCTCGGTGGGGAACTGTGAGAGCCGGATCTCGGCGGAGAAGGGCTGCGAGGTGCGGGTGAGCTGCTGCTTGCCGTCGACCAGAAAGACGACCTTGACGATGCGCCGGCCGGTGATCAGCGGCTCGGCGCGCCAGAGCCCGAGAACGACGTCCCCCTCGGGGGGCAGCAGGGTCAGGGTGTCGGGCCCGGTCGGCAGCGCCGGGCCTACCGCCTCCCCGGTCACCGCCGCCGCCGCGCGGTCGGCCGCCACCGGCTCGGTGGGCACCGCGAAGCCGCGGGCCAGGGTCGCCTGCGCGCCCGTCACCTCGTCGCGGATCTTCAGGCGCAGCAGGAAGCGCTTGGCGGGGCGCAGCGGCCGGTCGACGGCGAGGTCGAGCGCCTCCTTCTGCGGCGCCAGCCGGAAGCGCACGCGGAAATCGTCGAAGATACGCCCCTCCTGCTCCACCACCCCCTCGGCGATGAGATTGACCTCCGGCTTGCCGTTGTCCTGGGTGACGCCCAGGCCGGGCGAGGTGATCCGGACGACGGCGCGGGTGACGATGCGCTGGTTGTCCTGGTCGGGGAAGTAGATCTCCAGCGGACCGGTGGCGAGCGCGGCCGGCGCCGGCGGCAGCTTGGTCGCCGCCGCCTCGCGGGCCCAGCGGGCGAGGTCGGCGGGAGGCGCCAGGAAGCCCTCCCGTTGAGCGTGCGGCGGCAGCGGCCGGTAGCCGTAGGCGTTCGACCGCACGGCGTCTCCCCGCTTGGCGCGGTTCAGGCGGCCGCCGGTCAGCCCCGGCACGCCCGTCGCCTTGTCGATGTCCCGCGCCTCCTTGCAGATCTTGAGGTCGAAGCGCGCCACGCCGAAGGGGCCGTGCAGCTCCTCCCACTGCTGCAGCCAGTAGGCCATGCGGTCGGTGTAGAGCGACTGCTTGCCGTCGGCGAGCTGCCAGAGCCGATAGGGTTCGCCGGCCGCCGGCTGGTAGACGACGGCCTTGGACTCCGGAGCCGGCTGCCCGGCGGCCGGCTCCTCGCCGCGGTAGGTCCAGATCTCCAGCGGCCGGAAGGCGGTGCCGCAGTCGATGGGGACCCTGGCCGCCGGCCGGCCGTTCAGGAACAGGAGCTGCGCGCGGACGTCGCGCGGCGAGATGAACTCCGCGGCGGCGAGTCGCTGGCGCCGCTCGATCCCCAGGACGAGCTCGTTCTCGGGGGTCTCGGGGATCGGATCCCGGGCCAGGAAGTCGGCGATGAAGCGCGCCCTCCCGGCCTCGTCGAGGGTGGCGAAGCGCTGGCCCTCGGCTTCGGGGAGGAGCAGGCCGGGGCCGTCCTCGAGGAAGGCGCGCTGCGGCTCCGGCCAGAGGAGCGGATCGTTGATGGGGAAGCTCTGCCCGCCCAGCGGCAGCGAGGCCGGCAGGGTCGCGAGCAGAGCGAGAGCGAGGATGGGGAGAGCGAACGAACGGATTTTGCGCGGCACAAAAGATACCTCTCTGCACGCGAGGTGCCACGGGAACCACCCGACGAGCCCTGGTCATTTTGGCTCTGCTCGGCTCCTTCGGGGGCGCGCCGGGATCTGCAGTGCTCCTGCGGCAGCAGCGGAGGGCGCTGCCAGTCGCCTGTGCGAGCCAAAATGACCCCTGGGCTGACCGGACGAACCCGGTTGGCACTCGCGCGGGGTAGAGACTACTATGGGAATCGAGTCGCATGGCGAAGACGAGAAGAAACGCACCCATCCGCACCTGGGAGTCGGGCGACGTCGTCCAGGGCTTCGCTCTCCTGACCAAGAAGGAGCTGCGGCAGGACAAGAACGCCCGCGGCTTCCTAGACCTCGAGCTGACCGACGCGTCGGGCTCCATGGTGGCCAAGGTCTGGGCCGACAGCCCGGCCCTGAACGGCCAGTTCGAGCCCCACCAGTTCGTCGCCTTCAAGGGCGCGGTCAAGCTCTATCGCGACCAGCTCCAGATCTCGATCGACGAGTGCCGCGAGGCGAACGAGGAGGACCGGCGCTACGGCTTCGACGAAGCGCTCCTCGTGCCGTCCACTCGCGAGGACATCGACGATCTCTGGGCGAGACTGACGCGGCTGACGACCGAAACGGTGGAGCGGCCGGTGCTGCGGCGCCTGGCGGCGGAGACGCTGGCGGTCCACGGCCCGGCGCTGCGCGAGCATCCGGCGGCGAAGTCGATGCACCATGCCTACCGCGGCGGTCTCCTCGAGCACGTCGTTTCGATGGGGGAGCTGGCCGTCCTCGTCGCCGGCCACTACCGCGACCTCGACCGCGACCTGCTGATCCTGGGCGTCCTCTTCCACGACCTCGGCAAGCTCCAGGAGCTGGGGGCGATGCCGGTCAACGACTACACCCTCCCGGGCCGGCTCATCGGCCACGTCGTCCTCGGTCGCGATCTGCTGCGCGAGCGCTGCGCGGCCATCGAGGACTTTCCCGACGACCTCCGCCTCCTCTTAGAGCACCTCGTGCTCTCGCATCAGGGGAAGAAGGAGTTCAGCTCGCCCGTCGAGCCGATGACCCCGGAGGCGGTCGTCCTCCACTTCATCGACGACCTCGACTCGAAGCTCAACCAGCTCCGCGCGGCGCGCGAGGCGACCCCGGGCATCGTCTTCCATCGCGGCCTGGGCCGCTACGTCTATCTGGCGGCCCTCGCCGGACCCGAGGAGCCGCCGCCGGGCGGCATCGTTCTAAGGGAGGAGGAGCCCCAGCCAGCCTTAGAGGAAGTCGAGCAGACTGCCCTCAGCTTCGATTCCGAGAAGTAGGCCCTATCCCCCGCCGGCGGTGAGCTTGTCCCGCAGGTAGGAGGTGGCGGCGGCGAGGTCGTCGCGGACGCCGACTCCGACCGCGTACTCGCCTTTCTTCAAGGTGATCCGCACCTCGTGGACGTAGTCCTTCAGAAGGTCGGCCGCCAGGCGCTGCTCGGGGATACGGATGTCGGCGCTCCCCGTGCGCACGGGCGTCGTCGTGTCGTTGCCGCTCGCCACGACGAAGAAGCGCAGATGGCCGACGCGGTTGCCGGCGCGCGGGATGAGGGTCAGCTTGGAGAGCGGGATCCTCACCCGCACGGGCACCACGAACGAGTCGCCCTGCGCCGCCTGCCGGCCGATCTCCACCCGGATGCCCAGCGGGTTCTCCTCCATGCCGAAGATCATCGCCGTCGCCGTGCGGTCGGCGATGGCCTCGCTCACCGGCTTGTCGCGGTACCACTGGCGATGGCGGAGGGAGAGCCCCTTCCCCTTCACCTTCACCTCGATCTTGTGCTCGACGCCGTCGCCCACCCGCGGCGGGCGGTAGCCCAGCGAGTAGAAGGTCTCGACGTCGCGGGCGAGGAGCGCGAGCTCGGGGCCGGCGTCGCCGACGTTCAGCATCGCCCGGCCGCCGGTCTCCTCGGCCAGCACCTTGAGGGCGTCCTGCTGGTTGCGGGTGCGGATCTGCTCGAGCTCCGTCGCCAGGCCGGCGCCGCTGGCCTCCAGCGGATAGAGGGCGACCCCGTTGCGGCTGGCGTGCGCCGCCATGGCGCGGAACTTCGACGTCATGTCGTAGTTGCGGCTGCTCATCTGGGGGCTGAAGTTTTGACGGCCCCCCAAGGCGATCGCCATCAGCTGGAAGAGCTCCTCGCCGGGCTGCAGCGAGATGCCGTCGCTGACGTAGAGCACCGCCTTCCTGCCGGGGACGCCGGAGAGCGTGCTCACCACCTGGTCGAGCGCCCCCAGGGCGGCCGAAGTCAAGTTGGCCTCCGACTCGGCGTAGGACTTCAACGCCTCGTCGATCGCGGGGTCCCAACCGCCCAAGTCCGCCACGAGGTTGCGGATCTGCTGCCAGGCCGCGTCGCGGTAGGTCTCCTTGGCGCCGGCGTTGCTGGAGGTCCTGGAGATCGCCTCGAGGTCGGCGGCGATCAGCGCGTGGTCGGTGGTGAAGGGGCGCACGATCTTCGGCGAGCGGTCGTAGCGCACCAGCATCACCTGGTCGCCCGGATTCAGGCGGCCGGTCAGGAACTCGCGCACGCGGACGATCATCCGGTTGCGGTTGCCGGGCTGGGTGTTGAGGTCGTCCAGGAAGACCACCAGGTGGAGGCGCTGGTCCTCTGGACGGCTGTCCTCCACCTTTGCCGCGGAAGCCTGCGCGGTCGCCGAAACGGCGGCCGCGGGGACGGCGCTCGCGGCGTAGAAGTTGGTCACCTCGACCGGCTTGGCGTCCTCGAAGACCTGGAAGTCGGCGCGCGTGAGGCCGGTGACCGGGTTCCCCTTGCCGTCGGTGACGAAGACCTCGACGTTGACGACGTTGACCTCGACCTGCTCGGAGAAGCCCTCGTCGTCCGGCTGAGGGGACGGCTGCGGAGGCTCGCTCTCGGCCAGCAGCCTGACGGGGGCGATGGAAGCGAGGAGGAGAGCCGCGGCGAGAGCCGACGAAAGGCGGCTCCGGCGGGCGACGGTAAGCTGCTGCGGAAGAGACATCGATCACCTCCTGGCCGGCCTGCGTTGCCGCCAGTGTACCTCAACGCCGGCCTGGAGCCTCTTGAGACCCGGAGAGCCCCTTCTTACTTCTTCTTGCCGGCGGCCTCCCGCGCTGCGCGCGTCAGCCAGTCGAGGAGCGGCGGGAGCCCGGGGGGGATGGATCCTTCGCTTACCCGGAGGCTATGGCGGCGGCCGCCGTCCTCGATCGCGAGGTCGTACTGGAAGCCGTCGGGGACGGCGGCAACCGCCGGCTTCTCCGGTTGATCGAAGAGGCGCGCCGCCGCCACCAGCCGTTCGAGCTCGCGGCCCTTCTCCGCCGGCAGCTCCTTCGAGTCGACCTCCAGCTTCTGACCCGGGCCCTGGAGACCGGCGAAGCCGCCGGAGCGGCTGAAGCGGATGCGTACCAAGATGCGTCCGGCTGGGAAATCCCGTGGCTACTTCTTCTTCGCTTTCTTCGTCGTCTTCGCCGGGGCCTTCTGCTTGGCGGGCGCCTGCTTCGGAGCGGGTTTGGCGGCCGGCTTGTTCGCCGGCGTCTGGGTCGCCGCGGCCCCGCTCACGGTCACCGCCTGGACCGTGATGCCCACCCCCTTCCACGCCGACCGCACCTCTTTGGCCACCGCCGCTCCGTAGAGGTCCTTGGCAACCTTGAAGGTCTTGTCGGCGCAGTCCTGGAAGGTGGCGTTCGAGCTCAGCTCGTTGCACAGGGTGACGTACCAGATGCGGCCGGGACGGTCCCAGGCGTTGCCGCCCAGGCCGGTGGCGAAGTTGTAGAACGCCTTGTTGGGGATCCCGGAGTTGATGTGGACGCCGCCGTTGTCGTCCTCCGTCTGCACGAACTTCTTCATGTGGTCGGGCTGCGGATCGACGCCCAGGAGCGGATCGTCATAGGCCGTTCCGGGCGCCTTGAGAGAGCGCACGGCGACGCCCTTGACGGTGGGCTCCAGGAGCTCGCGCCCGATGAGCCAGTCGGCCTGCGCCGCCGTCTGCTTGGCCACGTATTGCTTGAGGAGGCTGCCGAAGACGTCCGAGAAGTGCTCGTTGAGCGCCCCCGACTGGCCCTGGTAGTTGAGCTCCGCCTCGTACTGGGTGATGCCGTGGGTCAGCTCGTGGCCGATGACGTCGAGCGACGCCGTGAAGCGCTTGAAGACGGTGCCGTCGCCGTCGCCGTAGAGCATCTGCTGGCCGTTCCAGTGGGCGTTGTCGTAGCCGTTGCCGAAGTGCACGGTGGAATCGAGGCGCAGGCCGCGGTCGTCGAGCGAGTTGCGGTTGAAGGCGGCCTGGAAGAAGTCGTAGGCGGTGCCGGCGCCGTCATAGGCCTCGTCGGCCGCGGGGTCGCCGGTCGCCGCCGCGCCCTCGCCGCGCACGAGGCTGCCCGGCAGCGACATCGCGTTCCCCGCGGTGTAGACGGTCCGCCGCTTGACCCCGGTCGGCGTCGTCCCCAGGAACGAGACGCTGGTGAGGACTTGGCGCTGGCCCCGCAGATGGGCGGAGAAGCCGAGGGTGCGGAACGCCAGGTCCCGCTGCCGCTGGTCGCCCCGCTCGGCGAGGCAGCGCAGGATGTGCGGAGGGATGATCGAACAGACGACGCGGCTGGACGCTCGGCGGCACATGGCTCCTCCCGCTTGAGTTACTTGCGAAAAGATACCACGCGCCCCTTACGGGACCTTGCGCATCTGCGGGGCGGCGTCCTCCGAGCCGGCTGGCGGCGTCGTCAGCTGCACGAACTCGGGGTCCTGCCGGATGGCGGCGAAGACGATGTCCTCGCGGGCCTCCTTCATTTCCATGGCGCGGACGGCGTCGTAGCGCTCGTAGTCGTAGAAGTGGCGGCGGAGGAGCGCCAGCGCCCCTTTCTTGTCTCCCGCCAGGCAGCGGATCGCCGCCAGGTTGTAGGAGCCGGCGAGCAGGTCCTCGTGGCGGCTGGCAGTCCGCAGGGCCTCCTCGCGCTGGCCGGCCTCGGCCGCGAAGACGGCGGCGAAGACGAGGTTGTAGGGCTCGTCGGGCGCGAGCTCCAGGGCCTTCGCCACGTAGCCGCGCGCCTTCTCGAGCTGGCCCGCCGAGTTCCAGTAGACGGCCAGGTTGCGGTAGGCGAGCGGCAAAGGATAGGTGGCGATCGACTGCTCGAGGAGCGCCAGGCCCAGGTCGAAGCGGCCTTCGTGGATGGTCATCTTGCCGAGCCCGTGGAGGGCCACGGCGCGCGACAGGGGGTCGGCCGGCATGGCGAGGAGGCGCGAGAAGACCTGGCGGGCCTCGGCCCACTCACCGGTGTGGTGGCGGTAGAGCTCGCCCAGGTAGCGCAGCGGCACCGGGTCGGCGGGATCGCGCCGTGACGCCCGCGCGTAGAGGTCGCGGGCGCGCCGGTAGTCGCCGGCGCGCTCGGCGGCGAGCCCGTCGTCCATCAGCGAGGCGACGCGCTCGGCGGCCTCTCCCGCCAGGAGCGGATCGGCCGTCCCCAGCAGCGACGCCTGGTCCTCCGGCACCGGCCGGCCGAGCTGCTTCAGGCCCTTGGCCGCCTTGCGGCCGCTCTTGGGGAAGAGGCAGCGCTCTCCCCAGACGGCGGTGTAGAGGGCGGCGGCGCCGTCGGCGTCCTGCTTCTGCTTGGCCTCGGCCGCCTTGAGCTGCTGGCCGAGGGCGTCCTCGCGGCGGTCGAGCTCGGCGTTGACGAGCTTCTCGGCCTGCCGCGCCGGCGGGCTCTGGGTTTCGCCCGGCAGGCGGCCGAGCTCCTTGCCGTCGGCGTCCGCCAGCACCACGGCCGGCGCCTTCTCGCCGAGGGCGAAGCGGCCGCGCAGCTCGGCGTTGTCGGAGGGGACGATCGCCATGGCGACGCAGCGGGCGGAGAGCAGCGACAGCGTCCGCGAGGTCTGCAGGTCGGAGGCGCGGGCCTCCTGCGGAGAGACCGGGAACCAGTAGAGGAGGAGGCGGAACTTGGGGTCGGGCTGCCGGCCCGCCGAGAGGACCGTCCAGGGCACCTTGTAGGCCGGCATCGGCTCGTTGCCGACCGACATGCCGCCGAGCCCGCCGCCGCCCCCGCCGCCGCAGGTGGCCGCGAGCGGCGCCGCCATCGTCAGGAGGGTGAGGGTGAGCAGAAGGGCTGCGGCGCCGAGCCGCCGGAACGCGCTGTCCATGGGACGATCCTCCTAGAAGAGCCTTTGAAGTATACGAGAACGGCGGCGCTCCCGGCCTTCCGATCTCCTTCCGATCTCCCTCAGACTTCCGGCGGCACCATGAGCTCGCTGGCGCTGGCGACGCCGTCCGGCAGCTCCGGCAGGATCCCCATCCGGACGTAGAGCGGGCGGACGCCCTCGCGGAGCCGGGGCACCAGGCTCCAGAACCAGAGGGCGCAGGCGATGCAGCCGGCGCCTCCCCAGAGGAGCGTCCGGGGCGCGCCCAGGCGGTGCGCCAGGCCGCCCGCCAGCAGGCTGCCGAAGGGCGTGACGCCCATGATCGCCATGGTGTAGAGGCTCATCACCCGCCCGCGCTTGTCGTCGTCCACCACGGTCTGCAGGAGAGTGTTGCTGGCCGCCATCTGCACCATGAAACCGAGCCCGGTCACGACGAGGAGGACGAGCGAGAGCCAGAGCCGGCGCGACAGCGAGAAACCGACGAGCCCGGCGCCGAAGAGGGCGGCCGCCGCCGGGATGACCCGGCCCAGGCCGAGCACCGTCTTGCGGTTGGCGAGGAAGACGGCGCCGGCGAGCGCTCCGACGCCGGTCGCCGCCATGAGGAAACCCAGAGTGTGCGGACCGCCGCGGAGGACGCCGGCGGCGAAGACCGGCATCAGCACGGTGTAGGGCATCCCCACCAGGCTGACGAGGGCGAGGAGCACGAGGATGCTGCGGATGACGGGCGAGCCGGCGACGTAGGCGAAGCCCGCGCGGAGCTCCGCCAGCACTTTCGCCCGTGCGGCGGCCGCCGCCCGCGGCCGCGCGGCCACCCGCATCAGCAGCAGCGAGGCGATGACCGCCAGGTAGCTGACGGCGTCGAGGAAGAAGCACCACCCCTCCCCCATCGCGGCGATGATGACGCCGCCGAGCGACGGCCCCAGCAGGCGGGCGGCGTTGACCATCGAGGAGTTGAGGGCGATGGCGTTCGCCATGTCCTCGCGCCGCTCCACCATCTCGACGACGAAGGCCTGTCGCGCCGGCATGTCGAAGGCGTTGATGACCCCCTGGAAGAGACTCAAGGCGAGGACGTGCCAGATGTTGATGACGCCGGCGAGCGCCAGTGCCGCCGACTGGATCATCGCCAGCACCTGGGTGACGACGAGGAGGCGGTGGCGGTCCCAGCGGTCGACGAGGACGCCGGCGAAAGGCGCCAGGAGGAAGGAGGGGATCTGCCCGGCGAAGCCGACGAGGCCCAAGAGGAGAGCGGAGCGGGTGAGCCGATAGACCAGCCACGCGGTGGCGATCCGCGTCATCCAGGAGCCGATGAGCGAGACGCTCTGGCCGCAGAAGAACAGCCGGTAGTTGCGGTGCCGGAGCGCCCGCACCATGAAGCCAACGCCGCCGCCGGCAGGCCGCGGCCGGGCGCCTTGGCGCCGTGCGCGACTTGGCGCGGTCATGTCTGCGGAACGGAGCCGATGCGGACGACCTGTCCGGGCTGCGACGCCCGCAACGCCGAAAGGAACTCGGGCACGAGGGGGATCAGGCTTTCGATGCGGTTGCTGGTAGCGATCAGGATGAAGACGGTTATGCCTGAGAAGCGGACGCTCTGCTGGTGCTCGAGGTTCTGATCCGCCGTCACGAAAGCGTCGAACTCTTCGGCCGCCCGCCGCAAGAGCTCGCCGTTCTTGAGACCGGCCCATTGCATCTGTTGAACCGTGCGAACTTCATGACCCGCTATCTCCCGCGCCAGTTGGCGGGGAAGCGATTCATCGAGAAGAACGCGCACCGATGGTGAGCAGATCGCGCGCCGCTTCGAGGGCGGCGACCGCCTGCTCGCGGGTCACCGTGGGAAAAGCATCCAGGAAGACGTCCAGGCTGTCGCCCGCGGAGAGATAGTCGATGAGGTTCTGCACAGGGACCCGCGTGCCGACGAAAACGGGAGTGCCGCCGAGAATCTCGGGATCGCTGTGGACGACAGAAGCGATGGCTGGCATGGCGATGGCCTCCGCAACGAGTTTACCGCCTCACCACCCCATCTTGTCGACCGCGTAGGGCAGCATCTTCAGCCACCAGGGCCAGTCGTGGTTGACGTCGTGGCCCCACATGTCGAGGACGTGGGGGATCCCTTTGCGGTTCAGCATGTCGGCGAGGCGGCGCGAGGCGTCGGGCGCCTCGTAGTCCCCCTGGCCGGTCAGGACGTGGATCTTGCAGGCGGTGCGCAGGAGGTGGAGGTCGTGGCCCTCGAGGTTCGGCAGGTACCAGGCGGGGTTGTTGAAGTAGGCGTCGTCGCCGCCGTAGCCGTGGAGGTAGTCCGGCCCGAGGTCGTAGAAGCCGCTCATGGCGATGACGGCGTCGAAGAGGTCGGGGCGGCGGAAGAGGGTGTTGGCGGCGTGGAAGGCCCCGAAGCTGGCGCCGGCGGTGGCGACCCGGAGGTCCAGCGTCTGGCAGACGTGGCGGATGTAGGGCACCACCTCCTGCTCGACGTAGCGCGCGTAAAGGTTCTGGCGCCGCGCCTGCTCGGCGACCGGCAGCCCGCGGTCCATCCACGCCTGGTTGTTGATGCTGTTGATGGAGAAGACGCGCACCCGGCCGGCGGCGAGCGCCGGCGCCACGGAGCCGACGAGCCCGAAGCGCTCGTTCTCCAGGAAATCGGCGGCGGCGGTGGGAAAGAGGAGCAGCGGATGCCCCCAGTGCCCGTACGAGACGATCGGCATGTCCTGCCCCAGGATCGGGCTCCGCCAACCCTCGATCCGCCGCGTTTCCTCGATGGTTCCCATGCGCGCTCTCCCTCGCGATCCGACGTTCAGGAACTGGAACGGCGTCTTCGAACGGCCGGTATTCTACCCCGCCGCCGGACGGCCCCGCGGCCCGCCGGAGGCATGCCTTCTGGCGCGAGTCTTGCGTCCGTTGGGGACCATGAGGCGGTGGTCGATCCCTGTCTTTTTGCTTCCCACCGAGAGGTGAATTCGATGCGTGGACCGGACCCCTTCGCGCACATCGCGGAACGGCTGTGGGGCGCCGTTCACGCCAAGCCCGACCCGGGCGTAACGCGGCGGCGCTTCCTGGGATTGTCCCTCGCCACCGCTGCAGCGGCTGGCGCGGCGTCCTCGGCGCACGCCGCCCCGCGCACGCCGGCGCCGGCGGAGGTGCCCTACCGGACGCTCGGCCGCACGGGCGAGAAGGTGTCGATGGTGGGCCTGGGCGGCGCCCACATCGGCCAGCAGGCCGACGAGCGGCTGAGCATCCGCATCATCCGCACGGCCCTCGACCGCGGCGTCAACTTCCTCGACAACTGCTGGGACTACAACGACGGCCAGAGCGAGATCCGCATGGGCAAGGCGCTCAAGGACGGCTACCGGCAGAAGGCCTTTCTGATGACCAAGATCGACGGCCGCACCCGCCAGGCCGCCGCCCAGCAGATCGACGAGTCGCTGGCGCGGCTGCAGACCGACCACCTCGACCTCTTGCAGCTCCACGAGGTGATCCGCATGGACGACCCGGACCGCGCCTTCGCGCCCGGCGGAGCCCTGGAAGCGCTCCTCGCCGCGCGCCAGGCAGGCAAGGCCCGCTACCTCGGCTTCACCGGCCACAAGAGCCCGGACATCCACCTGCACATGCTGGAGACGGCAGCCGCCCACGGCTTCACCTTCGACACCGTGCAGATGCCGTTGAACGTCATGGACGCCCACTTCGACAGCTTCGAGAAGAAGGTCCTGCCCGTCGCCGAGAAGCGCGGCATGGGCATCCTCGGCATGAAGCCGATGGGCGATCACGTCATCCTCACCAGCAAGGCCGTGACGGCGGAAGAGTGCCTGCACTACGCGATGAACCTGCCGACCAGCGTCGTCATCACCGGCTGCGACTCGATCCCCATCCTCGAGCAGGCCATCCAGGCGGCGAAGAGCTTCCGGCCGCTGGCCGCCGGGCAGGTCGCCGCCCTCCTCGCCAAAACCGCCGAGCCCGCGAAGAACGGCCGCTACGAGCTCTACAAGACGAGCCACCGCTTCGACTCGACCGTCGCGCACCCGGAGTGGCTGGGATGAAAGCCCGGGAGAGCCCATAGAAAAAGGGCCACCGATCCCAGGTGGCCCTCCACTCATCGCGTCACGGAGCGCCTTCACGGAAGGCGCGCCAGGGCGGATGCCTCAAGCGATCTTGGTGACGTTCGCCGCCGCCGGGCCCTTCTCGCCCTGCGTGACGTCGTACTCGACGCGGTCACCCTCGGCGAGGCTCTTGAAGCCCGAGCCCTGGATGGCGGAGTGGTGCACGAAGCAGTCCTTCCCCCCGTCCTCCGGGGTGATGAACCCGAACCCCTTGCTGTCGTTGAACCACTTCACTTTGCCCGTGTTGCGCATTTGCCGTTCTCCCTCTTTCGTAAGTGCCAGAAAAACAGAAGGGACCCCGATCCAGCTCCAGGTCCCTTGCATGATTTCGTGGCGTAAAGCCAGGGAGCCACTGTGGCTCCGGGGCGATATGGACCCTATCCCAGGGGGGCAGGGGGAGTCAAATTCAGGCAACTGTCTGACTCCTCACCCTGTACTCCCTCGCCCTCCTCACCCTGATTCGTGAAGAGACTCTCGATCACCGCCGCCGAGGAGAGGCCGTGGCCAGCCTGTCTGGGCTGGTGGTCGTGCTGCGGCAGTGGGAGAGCTGGCTCACAGCGACCTGGGACCTTCTCCTCCCGAAAGGCAGCCTTGATGGCCAGCGTCCTCACCCCGTCTAGGCCGCGCCGTCAACATCTGGGAGAAGTCGGGAGCAGAAGACTTCAACAATACCGAAGTCAACGCGCGTAACGCCAGCCTTGTTCCGGGGTGAAGACCGCGGCTTGCGCTGGAGCTGGTCCGGAGGGCTTCTCCTCAAGTTCCAGATACGGTCCACAGCAGGCGCCACCGCCGCTACGCTAGTCTCAGGATTGCACTCCCGCTTGTCCAAATGGTAGGATACAATGACGTAACTTAAGCTTCTGTCGAGAAGTCAGTGACTATTATAACTGCCTCCAAGAAGAAAGGGTGCGCATGGAATCCGAATTGATGAACGACCATCAAATCGATATTTGCTGGAAGCTTCTCGACAAGAGCAGTTCCAGGCGAATGTCCTATGCAAGTCGCGCCAGCATCATACTAGCGACCGACACTATCTTTACGGGCATCTTCGTCTTCTTTATAAAAGATGGCGGCGAACGACGACTAGCTCTATTGCTATCCCTCTTAGGATTGGCTCTCTTGGTAACATCTACAATATTTAGTCTGATGGCAACAATGAATGTCTTCTTGTGGAGAAATTCTCGCGAAGTCGTCGATTACCCACCAGAAGCATATGATAGACTGTTTATCAGTCCGAAAGATACCTTCAAGAGGTTGCCTCGCTTCAAAGACTTTGCTCAGGCTGTAAGATCACTGCCCAAAGAGCAACTCCTAAGAGTGCTAGAAGGAGAGCTATATATCGATTTACGGCTGCAGAAGAAAAGATACCGGAATCTCCAGCTTTCCTCCATGTGCCTTGTCTCGGCAGCATTTCTTGTTCTGACCGTAGCTATCCTGCAGGGCGTCGCGTCATTAATGACGCCATAGATATTATTTTGCCAGACGTGCATCAACAATACCCTGGCGCCGAAAACTATGGTCCAAAATACTTGTTACCAATTCAACTTGAGACATCCCCACATGTTGCCCTGCGAAAACGATCGTGGAATGCGAACCTAGATTAGGGCAAACATTAAACTCTAGCATCGATGCCTTCTTCGCTGGATCGTATGGTACTCGGAAATCGATTCTCGTGTAGTCTAGAGGCTGAGTGTGTCCGTAGAGGCGGCGGGAATAATTTATGATCTCTTGCGACCGTTGTTCATCGAGAAAGATGGATCGATTAAGCCCCCCTTCAAGCAACTTCTTCTGCGCAGCCGTTTGTACTTCTCCTCGCAATGTGGACGTACTTTTCACCAGAGGCAAGATTAGTGGAGGGCTGCCGCCGATAATTGCACAATTAACATTGGTTCCCTCTACAAATTTTTCTAGGATTACATCTGTGCAGTGAGCGAACAGCTCCTGGAGCTTGCAATGAGCGCTATCCCACGAATCGTGAATGGAAGTCTCGTCGATAAAGCTTGAACCGGCGCCAAAACGTGGCTTCGAAAAATAGGGCCCAGCAAATCTGGGTGGGAAGAGTGACTCGCCCATTCGGTAGATCTTCCACTGCGGTGTCGGTATCTTGAGAAAACGAGCTAAAACTTTGGCCAAATGTTTGTCTTCTGCGATTGCGCGAATTTCCGGTGTGCCACCGAGGTAGGGCAAGTGAAGGAATTCACAGACTGTAGAGACAAAAACCTCGCATGCCCTGAACGGTGCGCGATTATATAGGGAAAATACATAGTCGAAATCTCGGCCAATTGCCAACAAATCCTCCAGGGTAGAAGACGATTTGACGCTGAACCCCAAGCCCTTGAGGATTTCGAATATCGCATTATGATACAGTGGCTTCATTCCATGAATGGGGTGTGGGTGCGGCTGGAGCTCTGCATCTCCAGTTTTTGGCGCGTGCTGAGCTAAATAGAGAATTTCCATGGTGGAGCTATCGAACCGGTTAAGTGCTGTCATAATCAGCTACCGTCCTTCGGTAATTCTTGGGACATGGTGGCAAGTGTAAAATCGCGAGCTAGCTCGGCATCCGTGCAGCGCCCTCACAGCGCGTCAGCGATAGCGCGGATACAAGTTGAGAGAATCCTGACTTAATCCTCCTGCGGGTCGCAGTTGAACTCCTTGAAATGTGGCTCGTACTCCGCCGACGCCTCCACCGAGTTGATCTCCCCGTGAAGGAGAGCGTTCCTGATTGTTATGAGACGAGCAATTCGATCTTTAATGCGAGGAAGCGATGCAGCGAGCCTTGAATCGGCATGATTTTTTGGTTCGTGCACCGGCGATTCCCCCCGGTCAGATGAAGAGGTAGCTTGGCTGTGAGCCGGTCGTGTCGGCGCCAAGCCAATCGTTTCGGCACCGCGCCAATCGATTCGGCACCGTCTCGATTCAATCGGCGCGCAGACCGGGCCTTCCGGCGTGACACCGGATTCAACAGCTTGGAGCCAAACGGTTCGGCACGGTGCCGAATTCAACGGCTTGAAGACCGACCGTTTCGGCATCGCGCCGGAACGATCGGCGTGGCGCCGAATCGATTGGCGCAGTGCCGACCCAGTCGGCGTCACGCCGAATCGATTGGTGCGAGCGCGAAGCAACTTGCGTGAAGCCGAATCGATTGTCCTGGTGCCGAAGCGTTCGGCATGGCGCCGGAGCATTCGGCTGCGCGCCCGAGCATCTTGCGTGACGCCAGAGCGGTCGGCCCGGCGCCGGAACGTTCGGCACTGCGCCGGCTTCATTGCTTCAGGAACGTCCCGGCCCGCAGCTCGGCGACCGCTTGCTGCAGTTGCTCCTCGGTGTTCATGACGATGGGGCCGTACCAGGCGACCGGCTCCTGGAGCGGCTTTCCCGAGACGAGGAGGAAGCGGATGCCGTTCTCGCCGGCCTGCACGGTGACCTCGTCGCCGCGGTCGAAGACCACGAGGGTGCGGTTCTCCGCCTCGTCGGCGGCGGGGGCGGCCCCGCCAGCGACGGCGTCGGTGCGCACGCCGCGCGGCGCGGCGGCGTTCGAGAAGGTCCCCGAGCCCGCGAAGAC
>DATNKQ010000561.1:0-3337 GCA_035603315.1 Thermoanaerobaculia bacterium | reverse complement strand
GCGGGCGACCGGCCCTGCCGCTCGGCGAGCCAGGCGATCGCCTGCGAGAAGCTACGTCGCACGACATCGTCCCGGCCTTCCACCTGCGGCGTCCGCCGGTCGTCGAACCAGGGATCGTTGGGATGGGCCATGAGGTCCATCAGCATTCCCGATTGGCCGTACACCAGCGGCGCCGCGTCTTTCGTCAGCTCCGCGCCCATCTCATTCATAAAGGTGTCCGGCAGGAGGAAATGGAGCCAGGCGCTGTAGATCGTCGGACCCACCTCGCCGGGGTCGAAACGCAGGTCCCAGGCCATCGCGCGCGCCAGCGCGTCGGCCTCGAGCGGGCTCTGTGGACGCACCGCCTTCAGGTAGGGGCGCAGGGCGGCCGCCACCGCGGAATAGGTGTCTCCCTGGAACCTCGCCATGCTCTCGCGCGTGGCCCGCCGCTCGCCGGCCAGGAGGGCGGTGATGCGCCGCGCGCGGTCGGCGGGCGGCCAGTCCATGGTCAGCAGGTAGGGGTAGTCGGGGCCGGCCACCCGGTTGTTGGCGGTGACGACGAAGCCGGCGGCCGGGTTGAGCACCTGCGGCATGGCCTCGAAGGGGATGTAGCCGCGCCACTCGTACTCGCCGGTCCAGCCGGGGACGGGGACCGATCCATCGTGCCCCGGCGCCCGCAGCGGCACCCGGGCGGTCGACTGGTAGCCGATGTTGCCGGCGACGTCGGCGTAGACGAAGTTGAGGCTCGGCGTGTCCCAGCGCGAGAGCGCTTGGCGGAACTCTTGCCAGCTATGGGCGCGGTCGAGGTCGGCCAGCGCATCGACCAGCCGGCTGCCCTCGCTCGCCGCCCAGCGCATGGCGATCGGCTCCGCCGCCTTCCAGTCCGGCGTCACCTCGTGGATGAGCGGCCCGTGGCGGGTCGAGCGCACCTCGAGGATAACGGGCTTGCCGCCCTTGACCGCGATCGTTTCGCGCACCAGCGACAGCGGCTCCCAGCGTCCCTGGAACTCCGCCCGCGTCGGGCGTTTGGGATCGTCGAGCTTCTCGCGGTAGACGTCCTGGACGTCGGCGTTCAGGTTGGTGATGCCCCAGGCGATGCGCCGGTTCTGGCCGAGGACGACGAAGGGCATGCCGGGGAACGAGAAGCCGACGTCGTCGAAACGTCCGCCATGGAGCCCGTTCTCGTACCAGACAGAGGGCATGCCGAGCCCCAGGTGAGTGTCGTTGGCGAGGAGAGGCATGCCGCTCTCCGTGCGGCTGCCGTGGACCGCCCAGGCGTTGCTCCCCCAGGCCCTGCCGGAGACGATGAAGGGACCTTCGCGCGTATCGAGCGGGATGAGGAGGCGCGCGCGCGCCTCCCCCAGCGCGGCGACGAGGCGAGCCCGCAGCAGCTCGATGCCGGAGTTGAGGCTCAGGTTGAGGCTCATCGTCCGGCTCCAGGTGAGGCTGTCGAGCGGGGTCCAGGGCTCGGGCTCGACCCCGAGGAGCGCGAATTCGACGGGCAGGGCGCCGCGGTGGGCGGCGAGGAACGCGTTGACGCCGCTGGCATAGGCGGTCAGGAATCCGCGGGTCTCGGCGCCCAGGAGCGCCCAATCCCGCGCCGCCGCCCGGCGCAGGCCGAGGGTGCGCAGATAGCGGTCGGGGCCCAAGGTGGCGGGGCCGAAGAGCGAGCTCAGGCGGCCGCTGCCGACGATGCGGTTGAAGTGCATCTGCCAGAGGCGGTCCTGAGCATGGACGTAGCCTTGCGCGAAGAACAGGTCGTGCTCGTTGGCAGCGTAGATGTGAGGAATACCCCAGCGGTCGCGCACCACCTCGACCGGCGCCGCGAGACCGCGCGCAACGAGGGTGCCGCCGACCTGCGGCCAGGCGCTCCGCACTCGCCAGACGGCCCAGGCGCCGATGGCGATAAAGAGGAGAAATAACGTGATCACAGCGCCTTTCAGCGCTCTTTTCAATCTTATTTTCACCCGAGATCTTCTCCGTCCTTCAGGAAATCAGCGAAGGCGCTCTCGCGCTAAATCTTCGCGAGGCCCGGCGAGACTACTGCAAAAGCTCGCCGCGCGTCTATGCGAAAGAAAGGAGTCCTCTTTTGCGCTCCGAGCTGCACCTTTCGGTTAGCCGTTCGATTGCGTACGGCTTTTTATCTCATCCTGCAAAGAAAAAGGAGGTCGATGAATGAGGGAGCACAGAAACGTTTTCGTATGTACCTTTATTTTGCTTCTCGCGGCCGGTTCCGCGTTCGCCGATGGCGGGGTCACCTTCTCGGACATCGCCGCGGGCGGGGCGAACGGCCTGCATTACAGCCGCGTGCCGTCGGCGCGCTACCAAACCTTCCTGGCCGACATCGCGAACGGCTTCATGGACGTCCCCACCGAGTACCGTCCGGCGCCCATGAAGCCCTACGGCGCGCCGGGTGTCGCCCTCTTCGACTACGACGGCGACGGCGACCTCGACATCTTCGTCACCAACGGGCCGGGGCGCGGCAACAGCCTGTTCAAGAACCTGTTGAAAGAGACCGGCCACCTGCAGTTCGTCGACGTCGCCTCGCAGGCCGGCGTCGCCCTGACCGGCTTCGACAGCCAGGGCGTCTGCTTCGGCGACATCGACAACGACGGCAATGAGGACCTGTTGGTCCTCGGCTACGAGGGCAACCACCTGTTCCACAACCTGGGCAACGGCAAGTTCAAGGACATCACCGCCTCCTCCGGCATCGGCGGCTCCACCAACACTTCGGTCTCTTGCTCGATGGGAGACATCAACGGCGACGGCCTCATCGACATCGTCATCGCCAACACCTTCGACTTCGCCCACATGAACGCCATCACCGGCGAGCCGCTGATCCACGACCAGCACAACCAGGTCCTCATCAACCGCGGCCACAACGTCTTCCAGGACGTCAGCGACTCCTCGGGCATCAAGGACATCGAAGGCATCCCGACGCCCGGCGCGGCGCTCATCACCTGGGCCATCGCCTTGGTCGACCTGGACCAGGATGGCAATCTCGACGTCGTCCTCTCGAACGACCAGCGGACCTACAACTTCGTCCCGCCCAACGTCGGCTTCAACCGCTTCTTCCGCAACGACGGCACCGGCCACTTCACCGACGTGACCGCCGAGGTCCACCTGGACCGTCCGGGCTCGTGGCGCGGGCTCGCCTTCGGCGACCTCAACTGCGACGGCAAGCTCGATCTCTTTGCCACCAACATCGGCGACTACGTCTTCTTCGCCGGCACCAATCCGGTGGGGAAGTGGAGCTCGGCCTGGTTCTTCGGCCAGGCGGACGGCACTTTCCAGCTCGGTCCCCCCGGATCGCTGGTGACGGTGCCGATCGGCTGGGGGGCGGCGATCGCCGACTACG
>DATNKQ010000141.1:0-23499 GCA_035603315.1 Thermoanaerobaculia bacterium | reverse complement strand
AGCCGGCGATCGGACGCCAGGACCCCTTCGCGGTAGGCCGCCTCGCGCTCCGCGCGGTCGAGCTCGTCGGCGGCGGCGGCCCGCTCGCCCTCGGTGCGCGCGACGTCGGCCTTGGCCGCCAGCGCCTGCGAGGAGAGGTCGCGGCTGTCGAGGCGCAGGAGGAGGTCGCCCTGCCGCACCCGCTGCCCCTCGCGGACGGCGACCTCGGCCACCGTCCCCCCCTCGGCAGCCCGCAGCTCGCCGCCGGGCGGCGGCTCGAGGCTGGCGTCGCACAAGACGCGGACCGAGAGGTCGCCCCGCCGCGCCGCCACCACCTGCACCGGCGTCGTCTGCGCGCAGGCAAGCGCGCCCAGGCTGGCAAGGCACAACAAGACGCCGGCGGCGACCCGTCGCGGCGCCGAAGCGCGCCCGGGGCTCAGAGCACCGCCTTCATCGAGATCGCCAGCCCATCACCATGATGAAGATCGGCGCGCGATCCTGGTGGTTTATCCGGCCTGGAGGAGAAGAGCGTCCTTGACGGATTCCGGCAGCTCGATCGGCAGGAAGAAGTCTTCCGGATACAGATAGTCCTCACCCGACTCGTCCACGATCCGCAGCAGATGGGAAGCCGAGACCGCAGGATCGGGGAGGACCTGGTAGATCTTGCGGATTTCGAGCGAGGCGGCGAAGCCCTCGTTGCGGACGCAGACGACGAAGGGGGCGGGTGTTTCTTCTACATCCATCGACATGAAAGTCTACTCCAACAGCCGCTTGATCTTGAACTCCCGTCGCCCGATGCCGCCCGCCTCGTACCAGTGGACCTCGGCCCGGTGAAGAGCCCCGCCCGGCAGGCGCACGGTGGCGATCCCCTTCCGCTTGCGCCAGCGGCCCGCTCCATAGGCTCTCCGGAGCCTGGCAAGCTCTCGAATCGCCGAGCCGACGGCGATCGTTTCGACCCGGGTGATTCGCCCTTCGATCTCGAAGAACATCGGTTGGGCGGCGATCGTACCAGAGGCTAGAATGCCTCCCTCGGCTGCAAGGAGACCCATGCTCGCCATCGAACGCCACGACGCCGTCGCCATCCTCCGCATGGAGCACGGCAAGGCCAACGCCATGGACCTCGAGCTGGCGCGGGGTCTCGTCGCCAAGCTGGCCGAGATCGCCGCCTCGGGGGCGCGGGCGCTGGTGCTCACCGGCGCGGGGACGATCTTTTCGGCCGGGGTCGACCTCTACCGGGTGATTGACGGCGGCCGGGAGTACCTGGACGAGTTCGTGCCCGCCCTCGTGCGGGCCATCCGCGAGCTCTTCACCTTCCCCCTCCCCGCCGTCGCCGCCGTCAACGGCCACGCCATCGCCGGCGGCGCCATCCTCGCCTTCGCCTGCGACTACCGGGTGCTCGCCGCGGGTCCCGGGCGGATGGGGGTCCCGGAGCTCCTCGTCGGCGTCCCCTTCCCCGGCCTCGCCCTCGAGGTCGTGCGCTCGGTCGTCCCTTCCCATCACTTGCAGGAGGTGGTCTACACCGGGCGCACCTACGGGGTCGAGGAGGCGCGGAGCCGCGGCATGGCGGAAGAGGCGGTGGCCCCGGAGGCTCTCCTCGACCGCGCGCTCGAAGTCGCCGGCCAGCTGGCGGCGATCCCGCCGGAAGCTTTCCAGCTCACCAAGCGCCAGCTCCGCCGCCCCGCCCTCGAGCACGCGGCCGGCGCCGACCCCGGCGTCCTCGAGGCCTGGTCCTCCCCGGAAACGCGCGAGAAGATCCGCCAGTACCTGGCCCGGACGATCGGCAAGGGGCGGCCGTCCCCCGCGAAGTAGCGGCCCTACGGAACCGCAGCAGGCCACGAGCCCCGGAGGCCTCTCGGCAAATTGGCAATTCAATTGACGATCAGCCGGGAGCCCGAAGCTAGCGAAGTCCCCTCTTAGCAGCTCCTGTTTGGGGCCGGCCGAGGGGATGTGGTAGACATCGCGCTCGATGACACCGACCCCCGGAGCCGCGCGTCCGCCGGCTCTCCGCAGCTGACCCCGCCTCCTCCGCGCGGGGCCGATCCCTAGGAGCTTTCGATGACGCCGACCTCCAGAGTCTCCGCGCGCCGTTCGGCCGGGCTCGCCCTGGCCTTCGCCCTCCTGCTCTCGCCCACCCTCCTGGCGGCGGACAAGGGCGCCTCCCATCCCACCGCCACCCCCGAGTCGCCGTGGAAGGACCTCCCCTGGCGGCTGGTGGGACCGTTCCGGGGCGGGCGGGTGACTGCCGTCGAGGGGATACCCTCGCAGCCTCTGACCTATTACTTCGGCGGCACCGGCGGCGGGGTGTGGAAGACGACCGACGGCGGCTCCACGTGGGCCAACGTCTCGGACGGCTTCTTCGGCGGCTCGATCGGCGCCGTCGCCGTCTCCGAGTGGGACCCCAACGTGGTCTACGCCGGCGGCGGCGAGGACACCCTCCGCGGCAACCTCTCGCCCGGCAGCGGCCTCTGGAAGTCGACCGACGCCGGCCGGACCTGGAGCTTCTCGGGGCTCGGCGACGCCCAGCACATCCCGCGCATCCGTATCCATCCCAAGAACCCCGACCTCGTCTACGCCGCCGTTCTGGGCCACGCCTTCGGCCCCAACGACACCCGCGGCGTCTACCGCTCGAAGGACGGCGGCAAGAGCTGGGAGCGCGTGCTCTTCGTCAGCAAGGACGCCGGCGCCGTCGACCTCGTCCTCGATCCCGGCAACCCGCGCATCCTCTACGCCAGCACCTGGCGGGTGCGGCGCTCGCCCTCCGGCTTCGACAGCGGCGGCCCCGGCTCCGGGCTCTGGAAGTCGACCGACGGCGGCGACCACTGGACGGACCTGTCGCGGAACGAGGGGATGCCCAAGGGTCCGCTCGGCCGCATCGGCATCGCCGTCTCGCCCTCCGACACCCAGAACGTCTACGCTATCGTCGAGGCAGAAGAAGGCGGCGTCTTCCGCTCCAAGGACGGCGGCCTCACCTGGGCCCGCGTCAACGAGAGCCGCGACCTGCGCCAGCGCGCCTGGTACTACACGCGGATCTACGCCGACCCCAAGGACACCGACAAGGTCTACGTCGTCAACGTCCAGTTCTGGCGCTCGAAGGACGGCGGGCGCACCTTCCAGCGCATCGGCGTCCTCCACGGCGACAACCACGACCTGTGGATCGCCCCCGACGATCCGCTGCGCATGATCGAGAGCAACGACGGCGGCGCCATGGTGTCGACCGACGGCGGCGCCACCTGGTCGAGCGAGGACAACCAGCCGACGGCGCAGATCTACCGCGTGTCGACCGACAGCGCCTTCCCCTACCGCCTGCTGGGCGCCCAGCAGGACAACTCGGCCCTCCGCATCCGCCACCGCTCGACCGGCCCGGGGATCGGGCGCGGCGACTGGGAGGAGACGGCCGGCGGCGAGAGCGGCTACATCGTCGCCGATCCGCGCGATCCCGACGTCGTCTACGGCGGCTCCTACGGCGGCCTCCTGGTGATGATCAACCATCGCACGGAGGAGATCCGCGACACCAACCCGTGGCCCGACAACCCCATGGGCTGGGCGGCGGCGGACCTGAAGTACCGCTTCCAGTGGAACTTCCCCATCTTCTTCTCGCCGCACGCGCCGTACGCCCTCTACGCCGGCGCCAACGTGCTGTTCAAGAGCACGGACGGCGGCGCCTCCTGGACCGCCATCAGCCCCGACCTGACGCGCAACGACAAGTCGAAGCAGGCCTCCTCGGGCGGCCCCATCACCAAGGACAACACCAGCATCGAGTATTACGGGACCATCTTCTACGGCCTGGAGTCGCCGCTCGAGCCCGGCGTCCTCTGGGTGGGGTCGGACGACGGCCTCATCCACCTCTCGAAGGACGGCGGCAAGAGCTGGAAGGACGTCACCCCCAAGGCGATGCCCGAGTGGGCGATGGTCAACAGCCTGGAGGCGAGCCCCTTCGACAAGGGCACCCTCTACGCCGCCGCCACCCTCTACAAGACGGACGACTTCCGCCCCTACCTTTACCGGACGACCGACTACGGGGCGACCTGGACCAAGATCACCGACGGCATCCCGGCCGACCACTTCACCCGCGTCGTCCGCGCCGACCCCAAACGGCGCGGCCTCCTCTATGCCGGCACCGAGCGCGGCGTCTACGTCTCCTGGGACGACGGCGGCCACTGGCAGCCCATGCAGGGCAAGCTACCGCTGGTACCGATCACCGACCTCCTGGTGCGCGACGACGCCCTCATCGCCGCCACCCAGGGCCGGGCCTTCTGGATGCTCGACGACCTCACGCCGCTGCGCCAGTATTCCGCCGACCTCGCAGCCAAGCACGCCTACCTCTTCCCGCCCACCCCCGTCCTCCGCCTGCAGGAGGCGCCCGCCTTCCGGGCGCCCAAAAACGAGGGCGAGAACCCGCCGGCGGGGGTGGCCGTCGAGTACCTGCTCCATGACGTGGCGCCGGGGACCAAGGTCAAGCTCGAGTTCTTGACCCGCGACGGCAAGCTGATCCGCGACTTCTCGGCCGAGGTGAAGAGCAAGGCGCAGAAGGAGAAGGAGAAGGAGGAGGAGGCCAAGAAGGAAGAGAAGAAGGTCGAGCCCACTGCCAAACCCGAGCCGCAGGGGAAGGCGCCGGCCGGCGGGCCTGCCGCGGCAGCGACCGCTGCCGCCAAGCCGGTGGAGGATGCAAATCGGGAGGAGAAGGGCGAGGAGGAAAAGGGCGAAGAGGACGAGGGCCGGCGGGGCCATCGGGAGGAGAAGCTGCCGGCCGAGCCCGGCCTGAACCGCTTCGCCTGGGACCTTCGCTACCCGGAGGCGGAGCGCTTCAAGGGCCTGATTCTGTGGGCCGGCGGCACCGACGGGCCGCGCGCAGTCCCCGGCTCCTACCAGGTGCGGCTCACCGTGGGCAAGGACGTGACGACGGCCCCCTTCGAGGTAAAGTCCGACCCGCGCTCCCACGCCACGCCGGCGGATCTCCAGACGCAGTTCGACTTCCTGCTCGCCGTGCGCGACAAGATCTCCGAGGTCCACCGCCAGATCCAGCGCGTCCGCGACGTCCGCCAGCAGCTCACCACCCTGGAGAAGCGCCTCGGCAAGGGCGAGGACCACAAGTCGCTCGTGGCCGCCGCCAAGGATCTCGACAAGAAGATGACGGCGGTCGAGGAGGCGCTCTACCAGACCAAGAACCGTAGCTCGCAGGACCCCTTGAACTTCCCCATCCGCCTGAACGACAAGCTGCTGGGCGCCGCCGCCTCGACCGACGCCGGCGACTTCCCGCCGACGGCCCAGCAGCAGGAGGTCAAGCGCGAGCTGACCGCCGCCGTCGACGCCCAGCTCGCCAAGCTGCAGGAGATCTGGGACAAGGACCTGCCGGCCTTCAATCAGAAGGTCAGCGAGGCGAAGATCCCGGCGGTGATGGTGAAGGAGGAGGAGAAGAAGAAGGAGTAGGGCCGCGGTAGTCCATGTAGCGCGCTGTCTCCTCGGCGACCGCCCTGCCGCAGAGGCTCTCGACGACGTAGAAAGCCATGTCGATCCCCGCGGAGACGCCGGCCGAGGTGATGACGCCGTCGTCCACGAAGCGGACCTCGCGCTCGACGCGGACGTTGGGCGAGATCGTCGCCAGAAGACCGAGCGAGGCCCAATGGGTGGTGGCGCGCCGGCCTTCGAGGAGCCCGGCCTTGGCGAGCAGGAGCGCCCCGGTGCACACCGAGGTGAGGCGCTTGGAGGCGGCCGCGGTGGCGCGGATCCACCGGAGAGTCTCCTCGTCCTCGAGCAGCGGGCGGGTGCCGAAGCCGCCGGGAACGAGCAGGAGATCGATCGCCGGGGCGTCCCCGAAGCCGAAGGCCGGGACCACTATCAACCCGCCCGTCGCCACCACGGGCGCCTTCGTCTTCGCCACCGTGAAGACGCGGAACGGAGCGCTCTCCTCCGAGCGCCGCGACTCCACCCCCGGCACCGTCCGGGTGCGCGAGAAGACCTCGAAAGGCCCGGCGAAGTCGAGCACCTCGACGTCGTCGAAGATCAGAATGCCGACGTTCCAGGGGTCCATGGGGGTTAGCGAGCCTTCACCAGCGGGCATGAGGTTCTCCTAGGCAATGGGCAGCTTAGTGCTTACAATCACTAAGCCATGGACAAGGCGATACCGCGCATCAAGAGAGTCCCCGGGCGCCGCGAAGGAGACGACGTCCTGCGGGATATCGAGATCCTTCAGCAGACCGTCAACGACCTGCGAGGCTGCGGCATCATTCCTCGGGGAGTCTACCGCTTCCGTTCTCACGAAGAGGCCGACGAATGGATGATGCGCCAGATCGCGGCGAATCACGCGCGCCACAGCTTCAGGACGTCCTAGACCTCTGCGCGGCGCTCAACCGCGAGGGCGCCCGGTACGTGCTCATCGGCGGTTTCGCCGTCATCCTGCACGGGTTCGTCCGCACCACGAAGGACGTGGACCTGTTGGTGGACCCGTCCGAGGAGAACGTTCAGGCCGTGAAAAAGGCGATGGCCACTCTGCCCGACAATGCGGCCGGCCTCCTCGCGGATGACGAGGTTCTTCGCTATCAGGTGGTAAGGGTGGCCGACGAGATCGTCGTCGACCTGCTGGCATCGGCCTGCGGAGTCACCTACTCCGAAACGGCGCAAGCTGGCATCGAGACCTTCAAGGTGCGCGGCGTCGAGATCCCGGTGGCCAGCAAAGAGATCCTGATCCGGATGAAGAACACGATCCGTGAGAGCGATGCTCTGGACGTCCGGTTCCTTCGCTTGCGAATCGACGAGGACAGCAAACACAGGCCTTGAGCGCCTGCCTAGCCGGCATGTTCAATCCTTAAGTCTTCCGGCTTCGCCATGCGGTTGAAATCTTCGGGCACGGCGATCTCTTCCCCCAGGAAGCCCAGCCGTTGCAGCGCCGCGGGGCCATTCAGCGCCGCCACCTTTACGGAGAACGCTCCCCCATCAAGGCCATAACCGACTCGCGACCGTGTACCAGGACCCATGTCAGCGCTCGTCGGCCTTGGCGCCGCCGACATCGGCGGGCAGCTCGACACTCTCGGGCGAGACCTCGACCACCTTACCGCAGCGCCAGATCTCCACACCTCGGTCGAGAGGCCGTAGCCGCCCAGGTCTCGGCGCAGGTTGCCTTCTCGGTCACGAATCCAGATATCTCGCACCACGGCTTCCTGGTGGTCATGAAGGAAGCTGCGGCCCCGCGGAACCGGGGTCCCGCGGGGCCGCTCGAAGGTCGGGAGGTCTACGGGTTCCCCGGGAACTGGGTGACGACCGCGCCGGTCCCCGTGTCATAGATCACTGTACCGTGGACCGTGTTGGCGCAGGCATTGCCGCGATCCTCGCCGACGGTGGCCGCGAAGTCGGCGCCGTACGCAACGCGGGTGCCGGGCTGCTGGACCGGGGCACAGTTCGGCCGGCCCATCAGCGTCTGGCAGAAAGCGATGGCGTTGGCGAGGCTGCCGCAGTAGACCGCGGCGAAGATGCTCTTGTTGTTGCCCTCGCAGGTGCCCTGACAGTGCCGCGGGTCGATGTGGTCGTTCCAGGTGGTCTGAGAGATGTTGCAGAGCGCTACGTTGCAGGCAGGCGGAGGCGCCAGCGGCTGAGGGTTGGGGATCCGCGGCGCCGCCAGCGGGTGAACGCAGGCACCCAGGGCCAGCGCGGCGGCAAGCGCGACGCTGGCGGCCTGACGCCTTCGGCTCGCGAATAGTGGGTTTTTCATTGCGATCCTCTCTTTCGGCTGGTAAGGAACGGTGCACCCGGCATCCCGGCCAACGGCAGGGCCGGGATGCCAGGTGCGGCCACTCTTTCTTGCGCGCAGGCTCTCCGCTAGCCCAGCGCGGGCAGGTGATGGGTGACGGAGATTCCCGCAGGCAGCGCCTTGCCTCCGTGGGAGGCGAGCCGCCCCGTGTTCGCGTCGGCCACCAGGCTGGCCCCCGTCTGCACGAAGCCGCCCGTCGTGGGATCGAAATTCATGGAGATCGTCGTTATGCTGCCGCCGAAGGTGACCTCCGTCTGCACCGAGGTCACGGACGTGACGACCGTGTTGCTCGCCACCTGGGACTGTGTCCACAGATAGATCGTCGTGAAGGGCGTCATCACGGCCGTGCTCAGGTACGGGACGGGAGCCGCTGAAACGGCGTTGCCGGTCATCGCGTTACCGTTCACACTGGCGTTTTGAAAGAGGCCGAAGGTCAGGAAGCCCGGCCCGTTCGGCGCCAAGTTGTTGTATTGATTGCTCGCCGTGTAGCTGCCCGGCATGCCGCCCGTTTGCGGCGGACCGAAGAATCCCGTGGCGTTCATCGGATACTTCTGGCCGTCCGCGGCGGGAAAAGGCGCCTGGGACATCTGGGTGAGCAGAGCTCCGTTCTGGATGTTCGAGGTGGAACAGTAGATCCCGTACTGCTCCTGCCAGGTCATCCCATTCGCCATCAACGGGCGGAAGGCGATCCAGGCCACGTTGGGCGAGCTGCCGCCGGAGCCCGGCTTGGCGACCACGACGTTGGTGCCGGTCGTGTACAGCATGGTCAGGGCGTCCTGGGTAAAGGTGGTGTTCAGCGTGAACGTCGGCATCTGTTTCTCCTCTCAGTGACGCGGACCGGGAACATTCCCGATCTCGCAGGGTCTCTCGTAGGCGGCTCGGCTCTCTTGCGCGGTGCACCACGTTCCATGTTTCAGACCTCCCCCAGGTATCGCAGGAGACGGTCTTCATGAAGGATGAGATGCCGTTCCCTGGTCACGCAGATCAGCCGCAAGCGCTTGAAATCAGCGAAGAAAGTGCTCACTCGCGGCCGGGTGGTGCCGATCATTCCCGCCCATTCGTCGTGCAAGATCCGCAAGTCGATGCGTATCCCTTCGCTGGTCCGCGTGCCGATTCGCTGGCCGAGCAGGAGCAACATCTTGCCCAGCCGATGCCGGCTAGGCTCGGTCACCAGGTCGGCGAGGCGCATCTCCTGTTCCCGCACCAGGCGGACAAGGTGCACCATGAACTCCTCGCAGAGGTCCTGCCGGTGGAGCTCGCGCACGAATTCCCCAGCTTCCAGGCGCCACACCTCGCATTCCTCGCGCGCCGTCGCCGTCTCCATCCGGTCTCCCGCGCCGAGCAGCGACAACTGCCCGAAGATGTCGCCCGCGATTTGCAGCCGCAACAGGCATTCCCTGCCGGCGGCGGACTGGGTGGTGATCTTGATCGTGCCGCTGGCAAGGAAATAGAGGGTGCGTGCCGCGTCGCCACCCAGACAAATGTTCTGCCGTGGGCGCAGTGCGATCCTTTTCGATCCCCGGCTGGCCATGAAAGTGTCGCGTAGCTCGTCGTTCTGAAGCAGCAAGGGTTTGGGCAGCAGGCAACTCATCATGGAGACACACCACCTGAGCGCTGGGGCTCGGCCGTACGCTCTCGACAGTTCGATAGTAGAGGCTAAGAATCGTTAACACAGTTCAAATTGAGACACTGTGTAATACACTTCACGCGGCCGCGCCGCGGCCTCGAGCGCGCGGCGGGCGCTACCGTGCGGTGAGGGGCCGCCTCGGTGTCAGGAGGAGAGGACGAACGCGCCGAGCGTGGCGCTGTAGGCGTAGGACAGGGTGGAGGGACCCGCGAACCGGATCGTGGTGCTCAAGCTGGTCGCCATCAACGACATCTCCGCCGGCGGCAGGACGACGACATCACCCGAGATGACCCCGGACTGCAGCCATACGTAGACGGTGTCGATGGGCGTGAAGGTGGCGAACTGATTGAGGGGAACGACTTGCAGGGTGGCGGGATTGCAGGTGGAAATGATGCCGTTGGCGGTGACGCTCAGGGTCGAGCCGAAGACCATCGATGGCGAGCCCTGGAGCTTGTTGAACACCCGATACGAGCCGGCCGGCGGCGCGCCCGCTCCGCCCGAAGGTCCGGTGAACAGCGGGGCCTGCGGACCGAAGGTGTAATACATCCCCGAGGCGACGCCGGATTTCGTGCTCTGCGGCAGGATCCTGCCGGAGGACGGCGCCACGGCGGCATAGAGCCCATACAGATCGTCCCACGATACGAAGTTGGTCTCGCCCGGCGAGAAGCTCACCCAGACAAGGTTGGACTCGGAGTCGCTGAAACCCCTGGCGATGACGATGCTCTCGCCTGCCGACGCGATGGTGACCAGATCCTGCTGACCGATGAGAAGCTTCAGGGTGAAGTCGGCCATTCCCTCTCCTCGGGACGTCGAATCACGGAGCTCACCGGCCCACTCTAGCGGAGCGACGGCCTCACCGCGGTTCCGCTGGAGACGTCCGCGCACGTCGCCGCGCGTGGTGATTGAAATCGATCAGGAGCGGGCGGTCGACGACGCGAAATCTGATCTATCGATTTAGAGCCGGACCAGCACAATTCATTCGAGGCGTCGACATTCGACCATCGCCCGCCACACACCTGACGGAACATGAGCACTGCGATGGGGACAACGACGGCAATGATGACGAGGAGCACCGACTGGACTGCGTTGCCAGACGATCCCCGCGGAGACGCCGACCTGATGCGGCTCTGTTTCCTCCAGTTTGCCTGCTGTTAACCAAACGATGCAACCCTTTGTGGTACAACGATCTCGCCGCCGGCCTCTTCCGACGGAAATCGTCCAACCCTGGGAGGACATGACGATGACGAGATCCGGAGGTTCTGCCCCCGCGAGGCGTCTGCTGCCGATCGCGATCGCCATGGCCGTGCTCTCCACGGGAAGCGCGGCGTTCGCCGTCACGGGCAACGATGCCGCCTATGTGTCGCAAGTCGTGCCGTTCGGCACCATCCCGCTCTGCCAGGACACCGTCGTCTCGGTGACGATGAAGAACACGGGAACGACGACGTGGACCTCCGCCAACGGCTACAAGCTGGGGTCGGCTTGGACGCGAGACAACACGCACTGGGGCACGAACCGCGTGGCGCTGCCGAACAACGTGAACCCGGGCGACAGCGTGACGTTCACCTTCACCGTGCATCCCACCACGAATGGCACCTTCAACTTCGGTTGGCAGATGGTGCAGGACCCGATCGAATGGTTCGGACATACGAGCCAGATCGTCGCGGAGTACAGCCCGCCCTCGATCGCAACGCTCACCCTCAATCCGACGACGATCCACTCGGGCCAGACCTCGACCGGGACGGTCACGCTCGACGGGCCGGCGCCCGCGTCCTGCGGGGTCGTCGTCCTCCTCTCGAGCTCGAACACCTCGGTGGCGACCGTGCCTCCGAGCATCACGATTCCGCCCCTGGGGACGGTCGGAACCTTCCTGGTCACGGCTCATTCTTCCGGCGGCGCATCCATCTCGGCGCAGAGCAGCGTCATCAAAATGGCGACCTTGATCGTCAACTGACGACGGGTAGACAGTTCATAGGGTTTGCGCGCGGCAACCGAGAATTCCCGCCGCCTCTAGGCTCCCTCCCGGCTCCACGCCCAAACGCCGTCGCCTCGGCGCGCGTAGATTGCTGCCGGGAACGCCCATGAGCCCTGTCGATCCCGCATCCGCGGAGCGGCCCTCCGGTCACCGCGGCGTCGAGGCCGCTCTCTTGGCCGCCTTCGGCGGTTTCCTCCTCGTCCTCGTCCGGCGCGGCGTGGTGTTCGGCTCGGTGGCGGGGCACTCCGCGTACGCTTTCCTCGCGGACGCGCGGCCGCCCGCCGCCCTCCTCGTTGGGCTCGCCGGCGCCGTCGTCCTCGGCGCGGCGATGTGGGCGAGCCTCCGCATCGTCGACCGGCACCCCTGGCCCGTCGTCCTCGCCTGGTGGGCAGGCGCCTTCGTCTTTCAGCTGGCGGTGCGCGGGCTCTACCCCGCGCCGCTCGCCGGGATCGTCGAGAGCGACGTCTGCACCTCCTTCTACAGCCCGACGCTCCACTGGCCGCCGGCGGAGCTGCTGCGCCGTTTCGCCGACGTCGCTCCCTGGCTGCTGCCGCATCACGCCGCCTCCAACATGCCGGGCAAGATCTTCGTCTTCTACTTCCTCGAGCTGTTCACCAAGAGCCCCGGCGGGCTGGCGCTCCTGATCATCGCGCTCTCGAACCTGGGCAGCGCCATGCTTTTCCTCGTCGCCAGGGAGTGGTTCGGCAGCGCGCGGACGGGGCTCCTGGCGTTCGCTCTCTCCATGCTCTTCCCCGCCAAGGTGGGCTTCCTGCCGCTCCTCAACGCGGTGACGCCGGGCTTCCTCCTGCTCTCGCTGTGGCTGTGGCTCGTCTACTTGCGGCGGCAGGAGGCGGTCTGGCTGCTGCTCCTGGGCGCCAGCCTCTATCTCCTCCTCTTCGTCGAGCCGCTCCCCTTGGTGGCGGGCGTGATCTTCCTCGGCGCCTTCCTGCAGCGACGGGCCGCGGCGGCGATCGGCTGGCGCGCCCTGCCGGGGATCGCGGCCTGGACCGCCGCCGGCTTCGGCCTGGTGCACGCCGCGATGTGGCTCGCCTTCCGCTTCGAGATCCTGTCGGTCTTCGGGATGATGCTGCGGGATTCGGTGGGCTTTAACCAGCGCAAGGGCCGGCCGTACGACCTCTGGGTGGGGCAGGACCTCAAGGAGTTCTTCCTCGTGGCGGGATGGCTTCCGTCGCTGCTCTACGCGGTTTCGCTCGGCACGTTGATCGCGGGTACCGTCAAGGCCTCGCACCTCGAAGGGATTCGAAAAGCGGTACGCGAGCGCCTCGCCGACCCGGCATCGAACCTGCTCGCCTGCTTCACCCTCTGCCTGCTGGCGATCGACCTCCTCGGCGTCAACCGCGGGGAGGTGGCGCGCCTGTGGATCTTCTTGGGCGTCCTCCTGCAGCTCGTCGCCGCCGACGCCTGCCTGGCGCGCCTGGGAGAACGGGCGGCCGGCCTGACGGTCGCCACGGTGGCTCTGCAGACCGCCGTCACCGTCGGCATGGTGGCGTTCTTGATCTGTTGAGGGGATGGACATCGCCCCACCGGCCGGTCACGGCCGGCCGATGGGGTTCCTGCGGGGAGGTTCGCCCTATGAAGCTCAGGCGGCAGTCACACCGGCTGCCGCCTGGAAGATAGCGGGTTACTTGGCGGCGCGGCCTTCCGCCCGCCCGACCTTCTCCTGCAGCTTGCCGACGTTCTTCTGCACCTTGCCCTTGATCTCCTGGCCGAGGTCGCCCACGATGGCGCCCGTCACCTCGTTCACCTTGCCCTTGACCTGGTTCTTGGCGCCCTGGTTCAGGTTCTTCGCCGCATGATCCGCGAGTCCCATGATGATTACCCTCCTTGCGGCTTCGCCGCGTTGTGCCCGGCTGCGGGCGACTGCCCAGCGGAAATTGCAAGGCAAGTGCCACAGCTCGGGCTAGCGGCTGGAGGGAGATGGAATCCCTTGGGGCGTGCGTCTAGAACTAGAAGATGACCTGCAGGCGCGCGAGGAGCTTCTGCTGGCGCGGCAGCGGGTTGTTGCTGCCGAGGTCGGTGCGCAGATAGTCGAGCATCAGCTTCAGGTCGTGGCCTTTGATCAGGTAGTTGAGGCCGTAGGTCTGGGTCGTCACCGCGTCGCCGCTCACTCGGTCGTCGGGATCGAAGCTCTCGGCCTTCGCCACCGCCTGCAGGTGGCCGCCGCAGAAGATCCAGGAGGCCTGAGCATACCAGCCGGAGGCGTTGAAGCTCGCGAAGGGGAGGCGGTCCGTGGGCTCGAAGCGGGTCGCCAGGTACTCGACCCAGAAGTCGAGCGGGCCGGCGTGGACCTGGCTGTCGAACCCGCTCCCCCGCCGCTTGCCGGTGAACAGGTTGTCGAGGTCCTTGGTGGCGGGCGTCGAGTCGAGGCCGAGGTCGGGCAGCGCGAGCCCGGTGTCCTCGGAGCCGAAGGCGTCAGCGCCCAGCGACCAGCTCGCCTTCTGGCCGGCGACCTCGCCCTGCCAGGGGATGCCGGAGAGCCGGCCGACGAGGGCGAACTTCTCGTTGTCGTTGAAGTTGTTGTTGGCGCCGTTGCCGTTGAACTCGCCGACGGCGTAGGAGAGGCGCTTGTCGAGGAGGTCGCCGCTCGCCTGCGCTCCCAGCTGGCGGTTGAGGGTCAGCCGGTCGTTGACCAGGCTGCGCTCCATGGTGATGAGGCGGGGGTCCGAGTAGAGCTGCTCGAAGCCGAACGGGGTCTTGAACTGCCCCACCCGCACGTTGGCCATCGAGTAGCGATTCCAGTTGATGTAACCGTCCGTCAGCTGCGCCCGCAGGCCGGTCGTGTTCGCCAGGGTGCCGGCGAGGTCGATCTCGACCCGGAAGTCGAAGTCCTGGAGGAAGCGGCCGGTGCCGTTCAGGCGCGCCCGCCGCAGCAGGAAGCGGTCGTTGCCGTTGGCCCAGCGGCTGTCGCCGCGGTCGCCGGCCTCGAGCTGCGCCTGGATCAATCCGCCGAAGGCCAGCGTCGGCTCGACGCCGGCGGGCTGGACGTTGGTTGGAGGGGTTGGCGGATTCGGCGCGCTCTGCGCGAGCCCTCCGCCCGCCGTGACCAGAAACGAGAACCCGAGCACCACCAACCGCCGCACGTTCGCCCGCATGGCTTCTCCCTCCATTGTCAGAACGGCGGGAGGGTAGCAGCCCCGATATTCGACGTCAAGTAGTTCGGGCGAGGAACTGCAGGAGATCGCGCCAGGCGGGCGCCAACGCCTCCAGGCTCTCGCGCTCCATCCGGCGGTAGAGCGCGAGGACGGCGCGGCCGGTCGGGGTGAGGCTCGCATGGCCGCGGCGGCTGCCGCCGCGGGCGGTCTCGACGAGCGGCTCGCGGAAGCAGTCGTTCATCGTCTGCAGGAGCAGCCAGGCCCGGTTGTAGGACATCCCGAGCCGCCGCGCCGCGCCGGCGATGGTGCCGTCGCGGTCGATCTCCTCGAGCAGGTCGGCCTTGCCGGGCCCGAGGGCGATCTCCTCTCCGTGGAGCACGCGGATGCGCGTGCGGACGACGTTGCCGGTGCCTGCGGCGGTCTCGGTGCGGCGGTGCATGGCGGAGGGCCTCCCCGGAGTCTGGACCCTATCCTAGCGGCCGGGCGGCGAGCTCGACCATCGTCGCGGCGGTGTGCCCAGGTCGCGCGCCGCGTAGTACGATCCGGCGGCCGATACGAAGGCGAGACCATGACGACCCCGGATCTCCTGCGCCGCACCGCCGAGCTGGCGGCCCAGTTTCTCGACGGGCTGCCGGGCCGGCGCGTGGGGCCGGCGGCGAGCCTCGAAGAGCTCCGCACCGCGCTCGGCGGACCGCTGCCGGAGCGGGGAGAGGAGCCGCTCGCCGCCGTCGAAGAGCTGGCGCGGGCGGCCGACCCCGGCCTCGTGGGGATGGCCGGCCCCCGCTACTTCGGGTTCGTCATCGGCGGCGCCGTCCCCGCCGCCCTGGCCGCCGACTGGCTGACCTCGGCCTGGGATCAGAACGCCGGCCTCTACGTCACCTCGCCGGCCAGCGCCGTCGTCGAGGAGGTCGCCGCCGCTTGGCTCCGCGATCTCCTCGACCTGCCGGCGGCGGCGAGCGTCGGCTTCTCGACCGGCTGCGCCATGGCGAACTTCACCGCCCTGGCGGCGGCGCGCCACGCCGTCCTCGCACGGGCCGGTTGGGACGTCGAGACGGCCGGCCTCTTCGCCGCCCCGGAGATCGACGTCGTCCTCGGCGAGGAGGCGCACGCCACCATCTTTTCCGCCCTCCAGATGCTCGGCCTCGGCCGCGAGCGGGTGAAGTGGGCGGCGGCGGACGGGCAGGGGCGGATGCGCGCCGACGCGCTCCGCCAGGCGCTCTCCTCCTGCCGCGGGCCGCTCATCGTCTGCGCCCAGGCGGGCAACGTCAACACCGGCGCTTGCGATCCCCTGCCGGAGATCGCCGCCGCCGTCCACGAGCGGGGCGGCTGGCTCCACGTCGACGGCGCCTTCGGCCTGTGGGCGAAGGCGAGCCCGGCCCTCCGCCGCCTCGTCGCCGGCGCCGAGCTCGCCGACTCCTGGGCGACCGACGCCCACAAATGGCTCAACGTCCCCTACGACTCCGGGCTGGTCGCCGTCGCCGACCCCGCCGCCCATCGCGCGGCGATGACCATCTCGGCAGCTTACCTGGCGCAGACCGCGGGCCGCGAGCGCGACCCCTTCGACTGGGTCCCCGAGTTCTCCCGCCGCGCCCGCGGCTTCACCGTCTACGCCGCCCTGCGGACCTTGGGGAGGAGCGGCGTCGCCGACCTCGTCGAGCGCTGCTCCGCCCTCGCCCGGCGGATGGCCGCCCGCCTCGCCGCCGTGCCGGGAGTAGAAATCCTCAACGACGTGGTCTTGAACCAAGTTCTCGTCCGCTTCAGCCCCGCCGGCGGATCGGCGTCACCAGAGGCGATCGACGCCTTCACCCGCGAGGTGATCGCCCGCGTCCAGGCCGAAGGCACCTGCTGGCTTGGCGGCACCGTCTGGCAGGGCAAGGCGGCGATGCGGATCTCGGTCTCCAACTGGTCGACGACCGAGGAAGACGTCGACCGCTCGGCGGCGGCGATCCTCGCCTGCGCGCGGCGCTGAACGTCTCGCCCCGCCGAGCAGGCCGCGGGCGAAACGTCCTCGCTTGACGAGCCTCTCCGCCGAGACATAGCCTGCGGCTTAGAAAGAATTTCAAGAAGGACTCTCGCCATGACCGAGCAGCTCGTCGTCCATCGCGATCAGCGCCAGGACGTCGCGATCGTCTTCGTGCACGGCTTCGGCGGGAACCCGCGGAAGACCTGGGGGAGCTTTCCCCAGTTCCTCGTCGACGACGGCCGGCTCGCGACCTGGGACGTCTTCAGCCTCGGATACCCTACGAGCCTATGGTTCGATGTCGTCGGGATCTGGCGCGCCAACCCGGATCTGGGAGCCGTTGCAGGGCTCCTCCGCACCAACGCCGCCGTGCGGTTCGGCCGCTACGCTCGCGCAACAGGCGCTGGACCTTCACCACTGAGGTCGAGCTGCGCTCCCCGTCAGCGCCGCAACAGCTTCCAGGCGATGTCGCGCCCCAGGCCCTGGCGGTGGGCAAGGGTGATCCAGAGGAGCGCCAGCGGCTCGAGGAGCCGCGCCTGGGCGAGCGGGCCGGCGTCGACCGGCTCGAAGCCGAGGTCGGCCGCCAGACGCGCGGCCTGGGCCTTCGCCGGCTCGTCGTCGCCGCAGTAGAACATGGTCGCCGCGGTGTCGCCATAGCGGGGATCCGCCATGTTGTTGAAGCCCGTCGAGTTGAAGACCTTGACCACCCGGGCGCCCTTCGCCCATCCCGCCACCCGCTCCCCCGCCGAGGTGTCGTGGCCGAGCGCCAGGCCGGCCAGATTGGGCAGCACCGGATTGGTGCAGTCGCAGAGGGTCTTGCCCGCCAAGTCGCCAGCCCGCCGCAGCGCGTCCTCCGCCGCCTCCCAGGGGACGGTCAGCGCCACCACCTCGCCGAAGGCCGCGGCCTCGGCGACGGTCCCCGCGCTCGCTCCGCCGCCGGCGTCCGCCACCAGCTGGCGGACCTTCGCCTCCCCGGGGTCGCGGACCCCGAACTTCACCTCATGTCCGGCCTTCGCCCACCCCCGTCCCAAGGTGCCGCCGACGTTTCCCGCCCCGAGAACTCCGATCTTCATGTGGCGCCTCCTTCCCGCAAACGTCCTCGCCCCTTATAGTCCGGAACGGGCGACGTCTCAAGACCTCCGCGGGGCCGCGCCCGGATCGCGCGGCGCCGGCTGGCGCGGCTCTTGCGTTTCGCCTTCTCGCCGATGAGCAAGAAAAGCCTGGCCGCAGCGGTCTTCGCCCTCGCGAGCCTCCTCGCGGGGACGGTGCCGTCCACGGCGGCGGACAAGGGGGCGCCGCTCTCCGCCGAGCACCGGCAGTGGCTGGAGGAGGTGGCGCCGCTCATCAGCCGGCAGGAGAAGGCCGCCTTCCTGGCCCTCGCCAAGGACTACCAGCGGGACGCCTTCATCAAGAAGTGGTGGCAGGCCCGCGACCCCTACCCCGAGACGCCGGAGAACGAGTTCCAGAGGAAGTGGATGTCGCGCGTCGACGAGGCCCGCCGGCGCTACGGCAACGTCACCGAGGACCGCGCGCGCATCCTCCTCTTGCACGGCGGCGCCGACAGCGAGACCCGGA
Source organism: Thermoanaerobaculia bacterium (assembly GCA_035603315.1). GTDB lineage: Bacteria > Acidobacteriota > Thermoanaerobaculia > Multivoradales > UBA5704 > DATNKQ01. The sequence goes on along the minus strand of DATNKQ010000141.1, from coordinate 5,532 downwards.
CCGACTGCCGGACAGTCCTCTGGCCGATCGAGATCTGGTACTACGAGCACGCCGAGCGCCTGGGCAACGGCTTCTACTTCCTCTTCGTCCAGAACGGGGGAGGGGGGCCGTACCGGATCTGGCGGAGCGTCGACGGCTACCACGCGCTGCAGGCCACCGGCCAGTCGACGGACGCCATGGTGGCGAACAGCGAGCGCGACTTCTTCGGCACCCTGTTCACCAACTGCCCGGAGCTCCGCCGGGTCATCGAGCGGGCGGTGATCTCGATCCGCGGCGAGGAGTCGCTGGGGGCGCTGCAGATCGTCGAGGCCCCGCCGCCGCCCCGCGACACCGAGTGGCTGCAGACCTTCGTCACCTTCTCGACCGACCTGCCGAAAGCGGCGCGGCCGCTCGCCGCCACGCTCGACCTCGCCTTCCCCGGCCGCGATGGCAACCGCACGCTCCTCCAGGCGGTGCTCCAGGTGCCGGCCAAGGCAGCGGCCGCCGCCCACGTCGAGGGTCGCGAGGCCGGGGAGACGGCCTACAACTTCATCTTGACCGGCGAGGTGCTCAAGGGCGAAGAGCTCTTCGAATCGTTCCGCTACCGGTTCGACGTGCCGGCGAGGAACCTCGCGGCCGACGCGGTGCCGCTCGCCTTCCAGCGCTCGCTGCGGCCCGGTAGCTACACCCTGGTGCTCAAGCTCGAGGACCTGAACGGCGGCGGCCTGTTCCGCGAGTCGCGGCCAATCGCGGTGCCGGAGGTGGCCGCCGAGGGGTTCGACCGCGCGGCGGCGGGAGAGCTGGTAGAAGCCAGGGAGGAGCTCAAGGCTGGCGCCCCTACCCTCCATCTCGCGGCGCCGGCGGCGGACGTGCAGACGGGGCAGCTCCGCGTCGAGGCGGTGGCCAAGGGCGACGGCATCCAGAGGGTCTCCTTCTATCTCGACGGCAAGGCCCTCCTGACCAAGAACCGCCCGCCCTACAGCATCGACCTCGCCCTCGGCGCCCTGCCGGTGCCGCGGACCTTGCGGGCGGTGGCCCTGGACGCCCAGGGGCGCGAGGTCGCCGCCGACGAGCTGACCCTGAACGCCCCGGCCCAGCGCTTCTCCGTGCGCCTCTTGGAGCCGCGGCGGGGCCAGCGCCTGCCGGCGGGCACGCGGAAGGCGACGGCGCGGGCGGAGGTCAGGGTGCCGGACGGCCAGACGCTCGATCGGGTGGAGATCTATCTCGGGGAGCGCCGGGTGGCGACCCTCTATCAGCCTCCGTTCGTCCAGCCGTTGACGCTGGCGGCCGGCGACGGCGCCGCCTACGTCCGCGCCGTCGCCGTCTTGAGCGACGGCACTACCGCCGAGGACCTGGTGCTGTGGAACTCTCCCGGCTACTCGGAGAACGTCGACGTGCAGCTGGTGGAGGTCTACGCCGCGGTGCGCGACGCCGCCGGACGGCCGGTCACCGATCTCGTTCAGGGCGACTTCAGGATCAAGGACGGCGGCGCCCTCCAGCAGGTGGTGCGCTTCGAGCGGGTGACCGACCTCGCGGTCAACACCGTCTTCCTCCTCGACACCTCCGCCTCCATGGCCAGGAGCCTGCCGCAGGCGCAGCGCGCCGCCCTGGAGTTCTTGAAGACCCTGGAGCCCCGCGACCGCGCCGCCGTGATCGGCTTCAACGACAGCCCGCGCCTCGCGGTCAAGCTCACCAACGACCTGCCGATCCTCGCCGGGGCGCTCGCCGGCCTGCAGGCCGAGCGCGGCACGGCCCTCTTCGACAGCCTGGTCTTCGCCCTCCACTACCTCTCGGGGGTGCGCGGCCAGCGCGCCCTGCTGCTGCTGACCGACGGCGGCGACCGCTCCAGCCGCTTCACCTTCGACGAGGCCCTGGAGTTCGCCCGCCGCTCGGGGGTGGCCATCTACGCCATCGGGCTGGGCATCCCCAAGGTGGACCTGGCGAACCGCGCCCACCTCGCCAGGCTTGCCGACGAGACCGGCGGCCGCAGCTGGTTCGCCGGCGACGCCGCCGAGCTCTCCGGAATCTACGGCCGCATCCAGGAGGAGCTCCGCTCCCGCTACCTTCTCGCCTACCAGCCCTCCTCGCCGCCGAAGCCGGGCGAGTTCCGGCCGGTCGAGGTGGAGGTCGATCGCTCCGGAGTGACGGTCGAGGCCATCCGCGGCTATTATCCCTGACCGTATAATCGAACCCTTCCGCGGCCCGGCTGGAAGCCCGGTTCCGCCGCTCGAAGATTGGAATCGAGGATTTGGCATGACCCACATCATCTGCGAGCCCTGCGTGGGCGTGAAGGACACCGCTTGCGTCGACGTCTGCCCGGTCGACTGCATCTACGGCAAGGACGAGGACTGGGAGATGCTCTACATCCATCCGGTGGAGTGCATCGACTGCGGCCTCTGCATCGACGCCTGCCCGGTGGAGGCGATCTTCACCGCCGAAGAGGTGCCTCCCAAGTGGAAGGCGTTCATCGCCAGGAACTACGAGCAGTTCGGCCTGACCTCTCCCTGACGTCTCTGCTCGCGTCCAATCTCCTGCTTCTCCCCCGGGAATGGCGGAGATCCGCCCACCGTTCTATGACATGAGCGTCTTTCGCTCAAACCTGAGCCCCAATTTCTGATAATCTTGAACTCAGGGTCTCGGGCGGACGACAGGACGCGAGACGGAGGGGATCGGTTGGACTTCAAGGACTATTACGCCACGCTGGGAGTCAAGAAGGACGCCTCGCAGGAGGAGATCCAGAAGGCGTACCGCAAGCTCGCCCGCAAGTTCCATCCGGACGTCAACAAAGACCCGGGGGTGGAGGCGCGCTTCAAGGAGATGGGGGAGGCCTACGAGGTCCTCAAGGACCCCGAGAAGCGGAAGAAATACGACCAGTACGGCTCGGCCTGGAACACCGCCCGCCAGACCGGGGCGCCGCCGCCGGGATGGGAGGGCGTCCGCTTCGACTTCGGCGGCCCCGGAGGCGGGTTCGAGGGTGGCGGACCCGACGGGTTCAGCTCCTTCTTCGACATGCTCTTCGGCAGCGGCGGCGGCCGGCGCGGCGGCGGCTTCGGCGGTTTCAGCGGCTTCGGCGGCGGGGAGATCCCCCGGAACGGCGGGGATGCCGAGGCGCAGCTCTCGCTCACCCTCGAAGAGGCGGCCAGCGGCGGCACGCGCGAGATCACACTCGCCGACGGCGCCACCGGCGAGCGCAGGACGCTGTCGGTCAAGATCCCCCCGGGGGTCCGGGCCGGGCAGCGCATCCGGCTCGCCGGCCAGGGCAGCCCGGGGCGGCGGGGCGGCGCCACGGGCGATCTCTTCCTGCGCGTCGAGGTCGCCCCCGACCCGCGGTTCCGGGTCGAGGGCTCCGACCTCCATACCACCGTCCCGGTGACTCCCTGGGTGGCGGCGCTGGGCGGCGAGGCCACGGTCGAGACCCTGGGCGGCGAAGTGCGGGTGAAGATCCCTCCCGGCTCCTCGTCGGGTCGCAAGATCCGGTTGCGGGGGAAGGGCCTGCCGCAGGCCGGCGCGCCGGGAGGGAAGGGAGACCTGATCGCCGAGATCCGCATCGTCCTGCCAGACGAGCTCTCCCCGCGCCAGCGCGAGCTCTTCGAGCAGCTGGCGGAGGCCTCGGAGGTCCGGGCACGGGAGGCATAGGCGCGAAGAGAATCAAAAAAAACGGAAGGCGGACGACGACGTCATGGACATGAACCGGTTGACCCAGAAATCCCAGGAGGCCGTGCAGAGCGCGCAGACCCAGGCGCTGCGGTACGGGCACCAAGAGGTCGACGGCGAGCACCTCCTGCTGGCTCTCCTCGACCAGCCCGAAGGGCTCGTCCCCCGCCTCCTGAACCGCATGGACGCCTCCGCGGAGGCGCTCAAGACCGCGACCGAGGCCGACCTCTCGCGCCGGCCCAAGGTTTCGGGGCCCGGCGTCGAGGCGGGGAAGGTCTACGTGACGCAGCGCCTGCAGCAGGTCTTCCTCAAGGCCGAGGACGAGGCCAAGCGCCTCAAGGACGAGTACGTCTCGGTCGAGCACCTCTTCCTGGCCCTGATCGACGAGGGGCCGGCGAGCGCCGCCGGGCGCCTCCTCACCCAGGCGGGGATCACCCGCAACGCCTTTCTCTCCGCCCTCACCTCCGTGCGCGGCAACCAGCGGGTGACGAGCGCCATGCCCGAGGTGAGCTACGAGGCGCTGGAGAAATACGGCGTCGACCTGGTGGCCCAGGCGCGGCGCAACAAGCTCGACCCGGTGATCGGCCGCGACGACGAGATCCGTCGCGTCGTCCGCATCCTGTCGCGCAAGACCAAGAACAACCCGGTCCTCATCGGCGAACCCGGCGTCGGCAAGACCGCCATCGTCGAGGGGCTGGCGCAGCGCATCGTGCGCGGCGACGTCCCCGAGTGGTTGAAGGACCGCGCCGTCTTCTCGCTCGACATGGGCTCGCTCTTAGCCGGCGCCAAGTACCGCGGCGAGTTCGAGGAGCGGCTGAAGGCGGTCCTCAACGAGATCAAGCAGAGCGAGGGCAGGATCCTCCTCTTCATCGACGAGCTGCACAACATCGTCGGCGCCGGCCGCACCGAGGGCTCGACGGACGCCGGCAATCTGCTGAAGCCGATGCTCGCCCGCGGCGAGCTCCACTGCATCGGCGCCACCACGCTCGACGAGTACCGCAAGCACATCGAGAAGGACGCCGCCCTGGAGCGCCGCTTCCAGCCGGTGATGGTCGAGCCGCCGACGGTCGAGGACACCATCTCGATCCTCCGCGGCCTGAAGGAGCGCTTCGAGGTGCACCATGGCGTGCGCATCCAGGACGCGGCGCTCGTCGCGGCGGCGGTGATGTCGGACCGCTACGTGACGGGGCGCTTCCTCCCCGACAAGGCGATCGACCTCGTCGACGAGGCGTGCGCCATGATCCGCACCGAGATCGACTCCATGCCCACCGCGCTCGACGAGGTGACCCGGCGGGTGATGCGCCTGGAGATCGAGGAGGCGGCGCTCAAGAAGGAGAAAGACAAGGCCAGCCAGGAGCGGCTGCAGGACCTCCGCAAAGAGCTCTCGGACTGGAAGGCGCAGGCCGATTCGCTGCGCGCCCAGTGGGAGGCCGAGAAGCAGGGGATCGAGGGGGTGCGGAAGCTCCGCGAGCAGATCGAGAAGATCCGCCTGGAGGTCGAGGAGGCGGAGCGGCGCTACGACCTCGACAAGGCCGCCGAGCTGCGCTGGGGGCGCCTCCCCGAGCTCGAGAAGCAGCTCCAGGAGGAGGAGGCGCGCTTGGCCGAGAAGCACCTGGGCGGCGGCCAGCTCCTGCGCGAGGAGGTGACCGAGGACGAGGTGGCGGAGATCGTCTCCCGCTGGACCGGCATCCCGGTCACCCGCCTGGTCGAGGGCGAGCGCGAGAAGCTCCTGCGGCTCGACGAGATCCTGCACCGCCGGGTGGTGGGCCAGGACGAGGCGGTGCGGCTGGTGAGCGACGCCGTCATCCGCGCCCGCTCCGGCATCAAGGACCCGCGCCGTCCGATCGGCTCCTTCATCTTCCTGGGACCGACCGGGGTCGGCAAGACCGAGCTCGCCCG